>CAXIBI010000073.1:0-13703 GCA_964022305.1 uncultured Hyphomicrobiales bacterium
CATTGCTACCGCAGGCGAATCAAAAACTAAACCAACTCAGCACTCTGTAAAAGAACTTCGCTCAATTGGTATCCAGCCAGATATTTTGCTATGCCGCTGTGATCGTGAAGTACCAAAGGATGAACGCCGGAAAATCGGTCTTTTCTGTAATGTACGAGAAGAGGCCGTTATTCAAGCTCTTGATGTGTCCAGCATCTATGATGTGCCCAAAGCCTACCATGAACAAGGCTTGGATAGAGAGGTTTTAAAGGCCTTTGGTATTGAAGATCGTCAAAAGCCTGAGCTTTCGCGCTGGGATGAGATTTCCGACCGTGTTCATAACCCGGAAGGTGAGATCACAGTTGCCATTGTTGGTAAATATATTGAGCTTAAAGACGCTTACAAATCCATCAACGAAGCCCTGTTGCATGGTGGCATGGCTAATAAGGCCAAGATCAACATCGAATGGATTGACGCTGAAATTTTCGAGCGTGAAGACCCAAATCCCTATTTAGAGAATGTAAATGCCATTCTTGTCCCTGGTGGTTTTGGTGAGCGCGGCATTGAGGGCAAAATCGCAGCCGCTAACTTTGCAAGAACTAGAAATGTCCCTTATCTGGGGATTTGTCTCGGCATGCAAATGGCAGTTGTTGAATTTGCAAGAAGCAAAGCAGGGCTAGAGGGTGCTGGCTCAAGTGAGTTTGGCACTCCAGAAATCCCACTAGTGGGTCTTATGACGGAATGGGAAAAAGATGGCGAAGTTGAAAAACGCGGCAGCTCAGATGATCTAGGTGGCACCATGCGTTTAGGCGCGTATGAGGCCAAGTTGCTCGAAGGCACAATGGCAAAAGAGATCTATGGGGCCGAGACCATTTTTGAGCGCCATCGTCATCGCTATGAAGTGAATATGAACTATAGAAAGCAATTGGAAGAGGCCGGTATGACTTTCTCTGGTGTGTCTCCTGATGGCTTATTACCTGAGATTGTAGAGATCAAAGATCATCCCTGGTTCATTGGTGTCCAATTCCATCCAGAATTAAAATCAAGACCCTTTGATCCTCATCCATTATTTGCGGCCTTTGTTGCAGCAGCTATGAAACAAAGCAGGCTTTTTTAAAGCTTTATGGAGTATTTAACCATTTCAATCTAAATTTATTGTTATTATTTGCATAAAAGTTAAAACAAGGGCAGAGAAAGAACAAGAAAAATCAAAGAGTTGTGATTTTTCTTGAAACGCCTATTTTTAACCAATTTCATAAACTACTGATTTTGGTATAGCTTCTGCATAATGATATGGTAAATTAATGCCATATATATTGAATGGTAGAGTTTGAAATGTTCGCTTTTTTGAATGAAAATTTGAATTTTATCTCCGTAAAACTAACATCTGTTTTGCAGGAAATGCTGTCTATTGCAAACTTCAATCTAGTCAATTTCAATGCTGCAAATGGCTCTATGCTTAATCATTTCGAACGTGCCAGAGCATCATATAATCAAAATGGCGAGCTTTTTCTAACCATTGGTTTAGTCCTATTGGTTTCGTTCATTATCGCTCTAGGCGTTTACTTCCTTACTCATACCAAAGCAAAAAACAAGAATTAAAAATTTACTTCTTTTTCATTCACATTAGAAATTCAGTGGCATGACTAATATTCAACTGGTCGGCCATCGGTCATGGCAACTGTCAAAAGGTCTTGCCTAACACTAGCGATAACTTTAAGTAGTAAGGGCTATTTGAAGCTTAAATTGTACAGCCACGACTAGGACAACTCAATGCAACCGAATGCCTCTGTTCTGATTAAAGATCACTCCATCAGCAATCAATCTCCTTTCATGCTATTCGCTGGTCCTTGCCAGTTAGAAAGTAGAGATCATGGTTTTATGATGGCGACAAGCATAAAGGAAATTTGCTTAGAGCTAGACATTCCCTTCGTATTTAAAGCCTCATTCGATAAAGCCAACAGAACAAGTGCAAGCGGTGAGCGCGGCATAGGGCTTGAAAAAAGTTTAGAGATTTTTGCCGAAATCAAAGAACAACTAAACCTGCCCATCCTAACGGACATTCACGAAGCAAGCCAATGCGCCAAAGTGGCTGAAGTGGTTGATGTCCTGCAAATCCCAGCCTTCTTGTGCCGCCAAACAGATTTACTTTTAGCAGCCGGTGAAACAGGAAAGGTGATAAAAATCAAAAAAGGCCAGTTCCTGGCCCCATGGGACATGAAAAACGTCGTCAATAAAGTCCTCAGTACTGGCAATCAAAACATCTTGCTCACGGAACGCGGTGCAAGCTTTGGCTACAATACCTTGGTGACAGACTTCAGAGGCCTACCAATCATGGCAGAAACTGGCTGCCCCGTTGTGTTTGACGCAACTCATTCAGTGCAACAACCAGGCGGGCAGGGGACATCTAGCGGCGGCCAAAGAGAATTCGTCCCTGTTTTAGCCAGAGCAGCCGTTGCAGTAGGTGTAAGTGGCTTATTTATTGAGACCCACAACGACCCAGACAACGCCCCCTCAGACGGCCCCAACATGATCCCATTAAATGAACTGAAGGCATTATTGCAAAGCTTAAAAGCGATTGATGACGTGGTAAAAGCTTAGAAATTAATTAGATCCTGCAAAAGCTACATCCGTCGCAGATTGTAGTTGATTAAGAAACTCCGGCTCTTTCTTTCTTATCTCAGTTGTCCGCGCTTCAACATAGCCCCGTGTCAATGGCGCAGCGTCGGGGTGGCGAGCCAGCTGCATTTGAAAGACATGCGAAGCCCCATGCATAAAGGCGCCTTCGCATGCGGCGAGATAAAATTCCCACATCCGATAAAAGGTCTCATCATAGAGCTTGATAATCTGAGCTTTGTTTTCAGCGCAACGATTACGCCATTCACGCAGCGTGTGCCCATAATGCTTGCGCCAAATTTCAATATCCAGCGCCCAGAGCCCACTATGCTCCACTGCCGTAATTGCTTCAGAGAGGGAAGGACTATAACCACCCGGGAAAATATACTTCGTCAAAAACGGCCCCGTAATCCCCGGCGGCGCTTTCGAGCTGATCGAGTGAATAAGCGCCAAGCCATCTGCGTTCAAGCGATCCCGCACATTTAAGAAATACTCACCCAAATGCCCGACACCAACATGCTCAAGCATACCAACAGAAATAACCCGATCAAAAGTGCCGGCAACTTCCCGGTAATCACAAAGCTCAAAATGCACCCGGTCAGTTAAGGAAGCCGCAGAAGCTCTGGCCCGTGCAATATCAATCTGCTCTTCAGAGAGCGTCACCGCCGTAATTTCAACATCCGCCAATTGAGACAGATAAAGCGACAAACCACCCCAGCCACAACCAATCTCTAAAACCCTCTGCCCATCTTGCAAACCAAGTTTAGCTGCTAAATGACGTTTCTTCGCCAACTGTGCCTCTTCAAGAGTTTGCACTCCCTCAGCATAATAACCGCAGGAATATTGCATATCATCATCAAGAAAAAGCCGGTAAAGCTCATTGCCCAAATCATAATGGTGCTTGACATTCTGGCGTGCCCTGGCAATCGGATTGTGCTGTTGAAAGCGCTTGAGTTTGCGCGCAACGCCTTTCCAATAAATCTGACTAGCAGTGAGGTCAAAATTACGTTTATTGAGAAAAAACAGCTCTAAAAAGGAATAGATATCACCGCTCTCAATCTTAAGCGCCCCATACATATAGGCTTCGCCAGCATAAAGCTCAGGATTGAGAACGATTTTCCAATCATAGGAAGGGTCAGTGATTTCAATACTTACCTCAGGGCCTGCCTCTTGCCCCCCAATGACATGAACTTCACCATCAGGCCCACGCAATTTAAGCGTCCCTTTACGAATGGCCTTCTTTAACAGTCTAGGTAACAATCGCATCAAGGAACCTCTTTTTTTACTCTTCGATGAAATAAAATCAGATAATTGGCCTTAGGGCCTAACCGCGCCCTCTATAATTAGGAACATTCTGATCTGGTAGCCATACCCCTTCTGGCAGGTTACCAAATTGCCAAAACACATCAATAGGGATGCCGCCGCGCGGATACCAATATCCACCAATTCGAAAATAATGAGGTTCTAGCAAATCAGCAATGCGTTTACCGATTGCAACTGTGCAATCTTCATGAAACGCTCCGTGATTGCGAAAAGATGTGAGATAGAGTTTGAGAGACTTACTCTCAACCAGCCACTTATTCGGCACATAATCAATCATTAGCTGTGCAAAATCAGGCTGACCAGTGACAGGGCAAAGCGACGTAAATTCAGGGCAGGTAAAACGCGCCACATAAGGGCTGTCTGCATGAGGGTTCGGTACACGTTCTAGAACCGCTTCTTCAGGAGAAGCGGCTATTTCATTTGAGCCACCAAGTTGAGTAACGTGCGCTTCAATAGTGTCCTTATCAGCCATTTAGTCAGCATCCCTTTTATGTTGCGATCCACGATAAATACAGCCTTCACCACAAGTATCACGCATCACACTCACTTCATAGATAAGCGGCAGCTCAATATGCAGCTCCCCCCAAATCCACAGCGCAATATGCTCAAGCGTTGGGTATTCAAGCCCCTCAACATCTTCATTTAAAAAACGATGATCAAGCTTATCCCGTACAGCTTTTAGTTTTTCTTCAACGGTCCCTAAATGCTGAATAAGTCCTGTGTCATCAGCCGGTGCGCCTTTTAAAGTCACACGCACACGAAAAGAGTGCCCATGAATACGGCTATTGGCTGTTCCTTTTTCAGCAGAAGGTAAAAAGTGAGCGGCTTCAAATGTAAATTCTTTAAAAATAAGCATAGGGTTTGTTTCTAAACTGAAAAAAGGGGTTTAACTTTATGGGAGCTATGAACTCTTTATCTTTCTTTAGAGGGGTAACCCTAAAAGAGCAAGTCAACACTCAAACAATGTTTAATATCTTATGGGTTTGTAAACTCAATTTCCATTGAGGATGAGCCTTGCAATACTCAATCACCTCAGCTGTTAGCTGTTCAGTTTTGCTACATACAGTGTTTTGAGTGTCAAGAGAACTCACCTTTAAGGTGTCCATAGGTTGAAGGTAAAAATGCTCAAAATCCCAATCTTGAAATTGTGCTGGATCAACTCCCTCTTGCCCGTAAACCAATTTAAGCTCATTGCCTGATCTTTGCACAATATCAGTTCCAGCCTTGGGGCTTACGCAAATCCAATCCAAGCCTTCAGGCGCTTTAATCGTACCATTGGTCTCAACAGCAATTTCAAAGCCTTGTGCCTTTAAGGCTGAGGTGAGAGCCTCATCTACTTGCAAAAGAGGTTCACCACCAGTGAGAACAATAAGCAAGCCATTTAGTTTAGCAGCCGCTTTCATTTCATCAGCGCTGTTCATAAAATCTGTAGCAACCTCTGTGGCTTTTAAGGCTAACTCATCAGCAGATTGAAACTTCCCACCATTCACGCCATCAACACCAACAAAATCCGTATCACAAAATTGGCACTGAGCAATAGCTCGATCTACCTCACGACCGGACCAAAGATTACACCCACTAAACCGCATAAAAACAGCCGGACGGCCGCTATGGGTGCCTTCTCCTTGTAAGGTATAAAATATTTCTTTGACTTGATACATATGTCTAGTTTTACAAACTCTCTGAGACTACAGCTCTAATGACTAAAGCTGAGCTTTCCATTCAGTGAACCCCTTCGAGCGAAGTTCACAAGCCGGGCAAACACCGCACCCAAACCCAAAATCATTTAATTGATCTCTAACACCATTATAGCAAGTATGCGTTTGCTCAATGATAAGAGATATCAGCTTATCTCCTCCAAGCTCATGTGCCAAAGCCCAGCTCTCTGCCTTGCTCTTCCACATTAACGGAGTGACAATCTCAAAATCGGTCCCCATTCCATGATTGAGTGTCAGGGCTAAAAATTGCAGCGTTTCTTCACGGCAATCCGGATAGCCAGAAAAATCCGTTTCACACATTCCACCAACTAATGTGCCTAAATTCAAATTATAAGCAATCACCGCAGCATAAGTAAAAAAGAATAAATTACGCCCCGGAACGAATGTTGTTGGTAAGCCTGTTTCGCCAACTTCAATTTTTTTATCATGATCAGTCAATGCACTTTCAGAAATTTGAGAAAAAGTCGAAAGATCAAGAACACGGTCATTGCTTAACTTCCCCCTCCATTGCGGAAAGTTCTGGGCGAGTTCTTTCAAAATGGATTTCCGGCACTCAAGTTCAACCCGGTTTTTCTGTCCATAATCAAAGCCAATGGTCTCAACAGTCTCATAGGTCTCCAATGCATAGGCAAGTGACGTTGTAGAATCTTGTCCGCCTGAGAATAAAACAAGAGCCCGTTTGTGATCTAAATGTTTTACACCATTCATGAAAGAGAGACCTCAATATCTAAAAACACACTAAGTTAAGTAAAAGGCCTGAGACAAAAGGGGCCAATTCTATTAAGCAGCAAGGCTTATCATGTGAACTAGACATGTAAAACTGAAAAATCGCAAAAAAAGTGCTTTTAACCCTTCCACTATAAGGCTTTATGGGCTAAAACCCGCGAAAGTGAAGAAAACCTCATATAAATATCTATTTATATGTCGTTGCAAAATATTACTCCTGACTAATTCCCATGAAAGGCACGTTAAATGACAGCTATTGTCGATATTCTTGGTCGCGAAATAATTGATAGCCGCGGCAATCCAACCGTTGAAGTAGATGTCATGTTAGAAGACGGCTCTGTTGGCCGTGCTGCTGTTCCATCAGGCGCTTCAACAGGTGCCCACGAAGCTCATGAACTTCGTGATGGGGATGAACGTTACGGCGGTAAAGGTGTTCGAAAAGCCGTTGAAAGTGTAAACGGTGAAATTTTTGATTGCCTTCAAGGCTTGGATGCTGAAGACCAGCGCCGTATTGATGCAACAATGCTTGAGCTAGATGGCACAGAAAACAAAGCCCGCCTTGGCGCAAACGCTATTTTGGGTGCTTCATTAGCCGTTTCTAAAGCAGCCGCCATGGCTGCAGAGCTTCCGCTTTATCGTTATTTAGGCGGTGCTGGCGCTCACGTTCTTCCTGTTCCAATGATGAACATCATCAATGGCGGGGAACATGCAGATAACCCTATCGATGTACAAGAGTTCATGATCATGCCTGTCTCAGCTGAGACAATGTCAGACGCTGTACGTATGGGTGCTGAAATTTTCCATAAATTGAAAAAAGCTCTCCAGGATGAAGGCCACAACACCAATGTTGGCGATGAAGGTGGCTTTGCTCCAAACATCGGTTCATCTGAAGATGCTCTTGCATTCATTATTAAAGCAATTGAAGCCGCTGGTTATAAAGCTGGTGAAGATATTTATATTGCGCTCGATGCTGCTTCAACTGAATTTTATGAAGACGGCAAATACAACCTGAAAGGGGAGGGCAAGACCCTAGATGCAGGTGGTATGATTGATTATTATGAAAACCTTATCTCAAAATTCCCAATCATCTCAATTGAAGATGGTTTGGCAGAAGATGATTGGGAAGGTTGGAAAGCCATGACAGATGCCATTGGTGATAAATGCCAATTAGTGGGCGACGATCTTTTCGTTACTAACCCGGCTCGTTTGAAAACAGGCATTGAAAAAGGCACCGGCAATTCAATTCTAGTAAAAGTCAACCAAATCGGCACGCTTACAGAAACATTGGAAGCTGTCGAAATGGCCCAGCGCGCTGGGATGACAGCCGTTATCTCTCACCGCTCTGGTGAAACGGAAGATGCAACGATCGCAGACTTAGCCGTAGCTACCAATGCTGGACAAATTAAAACGGGTTCACTCGCCCGCTCAGACCGGTTAGCAAAATACAACCAGCTCATCCGCATTGAAGAAGGTCTCGGAACAGCTGGTATTTATGCTGGTAAATCTATTTTGAAATAGCGCGGTTGCTGGTAGGCAATCTGAAGCACCACTAAAAAAACGCAGTTGCTTTAGCGACGGTTGCTGGTGGGCAACCGAAGGAGCACTTAAAAGAGTGGGCATCTAAAGCACAAATAAAAATGCGGACCTTACTTCAGTAAGGTCCGCATTTTGCTATTAAGAGAAAAAATGACTAAAGCAAAAATTCTTCACTACCTGCATCGTCACTTTTTTCTGGCACATCAGTTTCTTTTCCACACTTTTTCTTTGTTAGATTGCTCTTAGATTGTTCAGAGCTAGGAGCAATAGTTCCAACAGAACTAATACGTAACATCATAGATTGTCCCATAACCCCTAAGCACTTATTCGCCTTCTTAGGAATAGGTATTTTGAAACGTCCGCAAAAGCTAATTAATGCAGCAGCGATCACGGCATTAGGAATGACAGCATATTCATTTGCCCCATTGAATTTGAACTCAACAGCAAGTTCTCCATCAGGCAACACCATTTCCTTAGCTGACTTCACACTTGACTTTGGTAAGGAAATTTTCCCACGTTTCGATAGTATTTTTAAAGCCTCAATAACTTCATTTAATGTGAACTTAATAAATCGTTCTTCTGTAGGCATTATATTTTTCACCCATTATCTTTTAATGAGAAAATAATAAAAGAAATGCGTAAAAAACTCATCAAGTACCATCAGTGCACAAACGAAAGACCTTTAATAGACTGGAAAATATAGAAAAACTGTACCAAGAAAAATAATTCCAAAAAATTTTCCTCCATTTTTGCAATCTCATTTACCCACTATTAACCTCAGACCGTTACTTTCTCTTAAGTAAGCAGTTGGTAGAGAGTTAAGTATTGCGTGTGTTTACTAGAGTTTACATAAATCTTAGCAAAAGAGCGCGCGCGCTGTTTCCACTGGTATTATGCGCTGCGCTCTTTTGCTATTTTTCCCTTCATTTTGCTGGTGGTAAATACGGCCTTGAGTCTCATGAACGGCTCGAGATTAAAGTGGCGAGCTTAAAAGCGACTTTAAAAGACCTATCACTTGAAAAAGAAATCTTACAAAAAAGAATTGAGCTCGTTGGCGTTAATCGTGCCAAGAGAGATATGGTCGACGAGTTGGCCCGCAAATCTCTACAATATGCCGCACCTCAAGACCTCGTATTGTTTGACTGAGACCATAAAATCAGTACCGCTATAAAATAGGTCATTTCCAACTCAAAAAAATTTCCCTATCATTGATTTAATTCATCAATTTTCGTTTGAATTCCAACTAAGGTATACCATATACATTAGTATAAGAAACGAACTTCTAGCCGCAATTGTTTAAAGCTGCACAAGTGTCGCACAAGAATAAGCGGGTTTTTAAAAGATAAATCTTTAGTGAGGTGATTTAATGAGCGGGGTACATCTATAATATGAGCTCTACCACACAAAAAAATCGATCAAATATAGATCTATACAAAGACATGCTACTAATTCGCCGCTTTGAAGAAAAGTCAGGTCAATTATACGGCATGGGCCATATCGGCGGTTTCTGCCATCTTTATATCGGACAAGAAGCAGTAGTTACAGGCATGAATGCTGTGATGATCGAAGGAGACCAAGTGATAACGGGTTACCGTGATCACGGCCATATGCTTGTTGCTGGTATGGAACCAAATGGCGTAATGGCAGAATTAACCGGCCGTGTTGATGGATATTCCAGAGGCAAAGGCGGTTCTATGCACATGTTTTCAGTCGAAAAACATTTCTACGGTGGTCACGGCATTGTAGGAGCACAAGTGCCGCTTGGAACAGGTCTCGCATTTGCTAACAAATATAGAGAAAATAACAACGTTGCACTTGCCTATTTTGGTGATGGTGCAGCAAATCAGGGCCAGGTTTATGAAGCTTTTAACATGGCCAAACTTTGGAATTTGCCTGTTGTTTATGTCATTGAAAACAATAGATACGGCATGGGCACGTCGATTGAGCGCGCCTCATCAACAACGGATCTCTCCCAGCGCGGATTAAGTTTTGATATTCCTGGCATGCAAGTTGATGGCATGGATGTACACGCCGTTATGGAAGCTGGCCGCAAGGCTCTTGAACATGCAAGATCAGGCAATGGTCCCTTTATCTTAGAGATGATCACCTATCGCTATCGCGGTCATTCAATGTCTGACCCGGCAAAATATCGTAGCCGCGACGAAGTCAACGAAATGCGCCAGGAGCATGATCCGATCACCACGCTAAAAGAAAAAATCTTAGAAGATGGTGACATCGATGAAGACGGCCTCAAGCAAATAGATGCTGAAATTCGCAAGATCGTCAATGAATCTGCTGAATTTGCACAAAATGCCCCAGAGCCGGATCCGTCAGAATTATATACGGATATTCATATAGAAGAGACAGCATAAATTTTAAGTAAGGACACACTATGCCAATAGAGGTATTAATGCCGGCTCTTTCACCAACAATGGAAAAGGGCAATCTTGCGAAATGGCACGTCACAGAAGGAGATGAAGTGAGCTCCGGTGACGTCATCGCAGAAATTGAAACTGATAAAGCCACCATGGAAGTCGAATCCGTCGACGAAGGCAAAATCGGTAAAATCCTAATCGAAGAAGGCTCTATGGATGTAGCCGTAAACACGCCCATAGCCATCATTATCAGTGAAGGTGAAGATGCAAATAATATCGTCACCAAAGAGACAACAACTGAAGAGCAATCATCTTCCCCACAAACCAATACCGCACCACCCGAACCAGATCCCGCCACACTTTCTAACCAAGTTGAAATCACAGGCCGTGAAGCCTTGCGCGATGCCATGGCTGAAGAAATGAGAAAAGATGCAGATGTATTCGTCATGGGTGAAGAAGTCGCTGAATATCAAGGCGCCTATAAAGTCACTCAAGGTCTGCTAGACGAGTTTGGCAAAAAAAGAGTGATAGATACTCCAATCACTGAATATGGCTTTGCTGGTATTGGTTGCGGTGCCGCCATGGCGGGCTTAAAACCTATTGTTGAGTTTATGACCTTCAATTTCGCCATGCAGGCAATTGATCATATCATCAACTCAGCGGCTAAAACGCTCTATATGTCTGGCGGTCAAATGCGCTGTCCTATCGTATTTAGAGGCGCCAACGGTGTAGCCTCTCGTGTAGGCGCGCAGCACAGCCAGGATTATTCAGCTTGGTATGCCTCAGTTCCAGGCCTTAAGGTCATCGCGCCCTATAGCGCAAGTGATGCGAAGGGGTTGCTAAAAGCGGCAATAAGAGATCCAAATCCAGTTGTGTTTTTAGAAAATGAAATCCTCTATGGGCAATCATTCCCAGTACCTGAAACTGATGACCATATCATCCCCATCGGCAAAGCCAATGTGAGACAAGAAGGATCAGACGTAACCATCGTCTCTTATTCAAGAGGCATCGAATATGTCGAAAATGCCGATGTTGAGCTCAAAGAAATGGGCATTAGCGCAGAAATCATTGACCTTAGAACATTGCGCCCGCTTGATATGGATACAGTCCTAACTTCACTTCGCAAAACCAATCGTTTGGTCGTTGTTGAAGAAGGCTGGCCCACCTGTTCAATCGGATCAGAAATTTGCTCCAGTGTCACTAATCTCGCCTTTGATGAATTAGACGCTCCACCGTTAAAAGTGAGCGGCGCAGATGTGCCAATGCCATATGCTGCTAATTTAGAGGCCTTAGCTCTACCATCGACCAATCAAATTGTCGACGCGGTAAAAAAAGTGACCTACAGAACATAACTAATTTTAAAACAAGGAAGAGCAACTCATGCCTATTCCAATTTTAATGCCAGCCTTGAGCCCGACCATGGAAGTCGGCACTTTGGCAAAATGGCTTGTTAATGAAGGCGACGAAGTCTTATCTGGTGACATTATTGCAGAGATAGAAACCGACAAAGCTACCATGGAAGTCGAAGCTGTTGATGAAGGCACAATCGGCTCCATTACAATTGCTGAAGGCACTGCCAATGTAGCCGTTAATTCGACCATCGCCGTCCTCTTACTTGAAGGCGAAGACAAATCAGCGATTGAGACTATGGCAGATGAAGCTTCACCTCCCCAAACAACCCAAAAAGAAGAGGAAAAAGCCACAGAGAAAGAAGTGAAAGAAGCAAGTGAAACTCCAACGCCAAACACACCTCTTAAAACCAATGCTAATGGCAGAATAATCGCTTCACCTCTTGCCAAGCGAATAGCGAAACAAAAGAATATAGACCTCAGTGCACTCAAAGGTACAGGCCCCAATGGTCGCATCATCAAAGCAGACTTAGACGGCGCTCCAATCGGCACAGCAACAAAGCAAAGCAACGAGACACCATCTAGAGGCTTAGGTGAAGTTTCTCACGCACCAGCACCAAGTACAGGTCAGGTGATATCCCCAGTTTCAGATAAAGAAATTTTTGCAACCTATGAAGAAGGGACATACGATCTTATCCCTCTTGATAATATGCGTTCAACAGTTGCAGAGAGATTGACTGTAGCAAAATCAACCGTACCGCATTTTTATCTCACCATTGACTGCATTCTAGATGAACTGCTAGCCGCGCGAAAAAGATTAAATGACCAAGCGCCTAAAGAAGGGCCCAACGCCTTTAAAATCTCAGTCAATGATTTCATCATCAAAGCGATGGCTTTGGCTTTGCAACAAGTCCCTGCAGCCAATTCAACATGGTCATCACAAGGTATCTTAAGGCACAAGCGCTCTGATGTAGCCGTCGCTGTTGCTGTTGAAGGCGGCTTGTTCACGCCAATCATCCGCCATTGCGAACTGAAAACTCTTTCTGAAATCTCAAATGAAATGAAAGATCTGGCCTATAGAGCCCGCGCCAAGAAACTTGCTCCGTCTGAATATACAGGCGGCACAACGTCCATCTCTAATCTGGGCATGTTCGGTATTAAAAAATTCGACGCTGTTATCAACCCACCGCAATCAACGATCTTAGCCGTAGGTGCAGGTGAGCGGCGCCCCATTGTCATCGGCGATGAAATAGAGCCAAAAACAGTGATGTCCGTTACATTATCGTGTGATCACCGCGTGGTAGATGGCGCATTAGGGGCTGAGCTTCTCAATGCCTTTAAGGGCTACATCGAAGACCCTGTAACAATGCTAGTTTAAGCTATAGAGGCAACAAGGAATTTAAAATGAGTACTCAATATGATGTCGCAATCATAGGCGGCGGCCCAGGCGGTTATGTTGCAGCCATTCGTGCCTCACAACTTGGTTTAAAACCAGTTTTAATTGAGCGAGAGAACCTCGGTGGTATCTGTTTAAACTGGGGCTGCATCCCAACCAAAGCCCTCCTCAGATCAGCTGAAATATTCACAACCATCAAACATGCCAAAGAATTTGGTATTGAAGTTGAAGGTGTGTCATTTGATTTTGATGCGATCATTAAACGCTCACGAAATGTTTCCAAAAAACTCACCCAAGGCATTGGCTTCTTAATGAAGAAAAACAAAGTCGATGTCATCAATGGTGAGGCCTCGATAGCCAAAGACAAAAGCATCACAGTTAAAACCGATAAAGGCGATGAAACGGTGAATGCCAAAAGCATCATCATTGCAGTCGGTGCACGGGCACGCAATTTACCTGGCCTAGAGCCTGATGGAAAATTCATCTGGGCTTATAGAGAAGCTTTGCAGCCTGATAAAATGCCAGAAAAACTATGTGTCATCGGCTCAGGTGCCATCGGTGTTGAGTTTGCATCCTTTTATAATGCGCTGGGCGCAGACGTCACCATCGTTGAACTAGCCGATCGCATCGTCCCAGCTGAAGACGCTGAAATTTCAGACCTTGCTTTAAAGTCCTTTAAAAAGGC
>CAXIBI010000074.1:0-13274 GCA_964022305.1 uncultured Hyphomicrobiales bacterium
TTTTACCTCTTTCCCAGCCATATTTTTCAAACACAGCATGAATATCTTTATGCTCTTGGTTATCGATATTTCTCTTGATTTCAGCTTGCGCACTGCCAACATCTTTTTCAGGTTCTTGTGACCCGGAGGCTTTTGCTTTTTCGATCAGATTTTCTCTTTCGTTGTAAAATAGCTTGGAAGCCTGGGTTCTTGCTCTTTGAGCTGTATCGACGGCTTTATGTAGCTCGGCTTTAAAATGTTTCATTTCTTCTTCACTCATCATGTGTCCTTTCTGATGTGATGTTGCCATTTCTGAAATGACTTTTGCTGCGGTTTCTCCATTCTTGCGAATGTCTTGGATTTCTGATTTTTCTAGTTCGGTGATGCGTTTTCTGGCTTCTTCTAAAAGTGATGGGCTTGATATAATATCGGCTTTCACCTCATCAGCGACGAACCCCAAATGTTCTGCCCGTTCCTCAAAGATGCGCACAGCCTCTTCACCAACGCGCATTTGATGAATTTCTTTTTGTTCTAGCTCATGAGCCTTGACCGTTTCTTCAGTATGCTCAAGAATTTTGACCACCCTTCTTAGGTCTTCTGGACGACCTTGCAACGCACTGAAATAGTCCGGATTTTGTTTTTGGAATTCGGCTGTTAACGTGCCTTTTTCTGCTTTATAAAACTCTTCAAATCGTCGTGCCATTAGCCTCTTCCTTTCATTGAAATTTGCAGAGTGAATTTATTTTCTGATATGCTTGTTTCATGGACGACACTCAGACCCCGGCAAATAGCAATCTCTCGCTCAGTCATTTCACCAAAAATAAAAACCGTGAAATTGCAAAAGGCCATGTGGATCAATTGATCTCTCTTATGCAGCAGGCCGAAATTCCACGGGTTATTATTGCTGAGACTTTGTTTGAAAAGCTCATCAAGCTTATTGTCCCGAAAGGTCAATTGACCCCTCAGAATGCAACCATCTGGTATTCCCAACTTTTGCGCATGAAGGACGTGCTTCAAAATCATATTACAATGATTGAAGAGGAACTTGACCGCACGAAAACGAAGTGACTTCATAGCGCCCCTCCATAGTCCACTCTATAATCCCATGAGATCAAAGAACATTGACTTGTCGCGCGTCTAAACCGTGCGCCATTTAGGGCAATATACTGACATCTATGAATTCGTGGTGCGGAGTAGCTGCCGGAATAGGTATAGTGTGTTCTCAAAGCTGGTAAGGGAATATTGAACCAGCCTATAGCACTCAAATACAGCGGGAATGCAATCAACAACCAAAGAAAAGACGCCGGGTTAATCGCTTTAAGGAAGCTGTTCTGCTCTTTTGTTGCTTTGAAAAACGTCTCAGGCACTTTCGGCCAAATAACGTCCACACTCTGCTTATTTATTTTGATTTCAACTTTGGCTTCAGAGGCCGGCATCGGGCCTTCCAAAGGGTTATCAGATGTAAATTCGCGGAAGCCCTTAAGATCCCAATATGGGAGCTTTTTTGCCTTGATCGGACGCATACCGCGCACAAAAATCAACTGCATATCCTTCGGGAGTGCCATTAAAGCTTGCGGCGTAATAAGAGGCACATCAACATCTTGAACACCAAAACTTAGTTCGCTAAAGCGATCTCCGACATTGGCACTAAATCCTTTCTTACTAGTTGAGCCAATCATTGAACTGATTTCACTGGCGACTTTATAATCTGTGATTGCTGAATAAGTCACGATGTCGCTTTGGTCAAAAATTGTGGCTTCTGCTTTATCTGATGTTGCATCAGCTAAGGCGTGCTTGCTTTGAACATAAACTTCTGACGTGCAACCTAGCCCTCTTAACGTGATGATTTCTTTATGAAAATTGGGTAAATTCAAGGCTGTGAACTCGTCCAAAATGGCGTGTACAGCTCGGCCATGAGGGTGCATTTTTATGGCTGTAAAAATCGCATTGGCGAACAAACTAATTGGTATACGCATGTCACTCAAATGAGAGAGAGGGATACTACATACGATTACTTCTGGTTTCGACCCTTTTCGAATGTCAGAGAGTCGCTCAACAGCGTGGCGTCCCGATTGCCCCAAATAGCCGCTTTCATCGAATGCAACGAGCGGGTTTGAGACGTAACTTAGAAAATCCGCAAAATGATGTTGGTTTTTCCCCTCACACGCTGATAAGACTGCTTTACAAGCCCGTGTTGAATCATTTGCAAAGAGGTCATGCTCTGAGAATTTACGCATCGCTCCCTTTCGCATGAGCTCTTTGGCACGCGGTGGATCTGAGGCTATCTTGAAAATTTCTGCATGGGTTGCGATTTCTGGTTCATTGATAATTAACTCACTACCAATAGCTTGCGCTGCCCGGCGTCCATTTGCACTAAAGAAAACATTCATTGCATCAGGGGCTGGAGCGGGGTTGGTAATGTCTAATTGGCTTCTGAAAAAGGCACCAATATTTTCAGTTGCATGATCATCATTCCAATAACAATCAATCGGCGCTTCCAAAAAATTATAATTGGTATGAGAAAACAGCTTTGATGAACTGCCTGCTGGTGCCCAAAGTTTGACGTTAACATCAAACTGCTTCCATCCTTGCTCGAGAATCGGCGAGATTTCATCTTTCAAATCATTGATAAAGACTGCTGGGGGAATTTCAGTCATTAGAAATCCTCCTGTCACGTTTGCAAATCAAGGCTGTAAGAAGTGAGGAATTAATCGAACGTGTTGACGTCTTACCACTGCCTTGCGGACTTAGAATATATTCAAACGAGGGCTTTAATTTATGAGGTATGAAGAGCAGCCGCCCTTCGTCATCAAGCCCGAGGATGCGACCTTTAGGTTCATACATACCGGCTTTTGCCATTTCTTCATAAGTGGCATAGCGACCATCATGTTTCTCAGTTGCTGGACGCTGTGCTTTAATCCATGCCAATCTGGTTCGGTAATCTTCATAAAAATTCCAAACTGCTTGCCAACCAAGTTTTGCGACTAAAATTCCAGTGATGAAGAGAACAAAATATTTAAAAATTCCAGCTTGTGAACTCCAGAAATGCTGAAATATCAGTGCGTTCACAAAAGCACCAAGGGCTTGCATGTTTGCCATTGCACATTCTTTGTAAGAGGGACGTGTTATATTCATTTACCTATCTCCCCATATTGGCTAATTGAAGAACTTCTTTTGGCGAAATAGAGACCCAATGTTGCTTTGAGTTTTTTCCCTGATTGCCTCTGCTTGCTGGGATCACAAAGCTCTTTTCCCAAACGCCCTGATTTTCAAGCCATATTCTCAAAACACCGCGGGCACCGCCGACCACGCGCCCACCGAAAAAATTCACAAATACTTTCATCTTCTTCAAATCAAGCGGTGTATTAAACTCAACATATTCATAAGCATGCTGGTCATTCGGTGAGCCGCGCCAATCTTTATCAAAACGTCCTTCGTCAATTTTTGAATTCTTGTAAGACAAACTCTTAGCGCCGGGATATGCGATTACATGAATATCAAGGTCAATTTCCTTGTCCCACCTGATGCCAAGCTTAGCCAAGCCAATGGTTTTGAAAGCTGCTCCTGTTTCAATGGGAACGTCCGTTGCTAAAAATCGTGCGCCTTGTCTCTTCGTTAATTGAGCTTGTGGCATTTCACGACGAGTGGTTCTAACTTGTGATGTTTTTTTAACAGTGACCTTAGGCGCTTTAACCTGCAGCATTTCTGGTTTGGTCTCTGATGGATGCGGTGTGAAGCTCACCGCCGGCTGACTGTTTTTTAAAAACCTGGCTAAGCAAATGCCCATATCATTGGTAAAAGTGGCAAGTTTACCGCCTTGACCGCTTACGCTTAAGCTCCAGAACCGATGCACTGCCTTGTAATGCTCACGGCTAGTAAACCGGTCATCAGTATTGCAAATATGATAGGTCGTATTGTTTTGAGCGTTTGGTCTGTCTGCAATCCCATAAGGGGATGCGAAACCATCAACTTTTAAATGAGCATCTGATGGATAATAGCCGTTCAACATTGACATATCTGCAGCCCTTTCATCATGTGCTAACAGTGAGCCCATATACAAAACGAAGAGTTTTTCCTTTGGATAAAGATTGCGCACCTCATCTGCCAAGGTACTAAATATTTGATAGGGTTGTGCATGATCGCTTGGATAATCTGGCATCCCCATAAACGATACAACTTTTGCAAAGGCTTGCCGGGCATATTTCATGCGCAGCTTTGGGAACCGAAGGACTTTTCTATCCGGCAATTCAGCAATTGCAATAAGACGATTACCAACACCATCATGAATGATAATTTTATCATTGGGCTTAGCTCGTTTTACGATGATCTCATTCAAGGTCTTTTTAATAATCATTTGATCGTGGTTTGATGTGATGAGAGGAAGCACGATGCCATATGTTTCAGCTTTCACAGGAAGGCTGCCTTGAGCCAAAGCGCTTGCAACAAGCCCTGTCATTAAAAGATTTTTCATATTCCAATTCATGATTTTAACTCCTAATTAGAAACAACCATTTTCAATTGATGATCTGCCGCAGCAGCTGCAGCGGCGGTTGAAGACGCACGGTTTTGAGCGGCTTGCTCTTTTTGCAATTGATTGAAATAAGCTTCGCATTCAGCGATATACTCATCCTGAGAAGCTTTATGGGATGAGCGATGCCGGCGAATAATACGCAAATCTCCACGCACTTCATTCAGGGCTGTCTCATTGACCTGTTTCCGCCTTTTAAGAGCCTCGAAGGGAAGGTTTATCACTTGAATCGTTTTGAAAGTGCCGTAATAAAGTTTAAGAAGGGAGATTTTAACAGCAGCACCGCCGGTCACCTCAAGAAAGATTTGAGAAATCAATTGCAGCACAAAAGCTGTCTCAATGACCTGCGATGGTGTACTAAACGCATCTGAACTTCCGCCAACGACGTTCACTAAAACGAAGCAAACACTCCAGCATAAAAAGCCATAAATGGTGATATTGTTCAGCAGGTCACGAAAGTTTCTTTGCTCACCTTCGGTTCTCATATCATCGTGTTTCTCGGCCAAAACCCAGACCATGAGCAAGATTGGGAAAATGAATAAAATCGCTTTCCAAGGTGCTTCTATGATAAATTCGAAGCGTGTGCTCTGAGTTACAATGCCAGCCATTGTTGTCACCAACATTGGTGCAGAAATGGCGCTCAACCCTAAACCAAGACCGATTTTCAATTTGAAGCTTGTAGCGTTTTCCGCAATCTGCTCATCTGTTGGTCTTTCGACAAATTCGTCAGTGCCTTCAAGCTCTTTATCAATCTTTTCAGCTTCTGTTTGTAGGCGGCTTTGTTCTGCTAAAAGCTCAGTTTCCGTCTGCTTTACGTCTTCAGGGTCAAATCCGGTAAAGCGTTGGAATACTGAAATTGCATAAGCTTTCACTTTTGCTAAAGCATCATCCATGCCTATCATTTTTGAAATTACATCTTTTTTGATGTCTGGTGATGAGGGCGCATCTCCATAGTCTTCCCTTTTTATACTAAGCGCCATGGGGCTAACCTTCCAGTCTGTTTATAAGGTGAGGGGAGCGTTAACTGACTTGCGTTTTAGCAAGACAATTTTTTCATTTGAGATCTTTTCAAATGCTGTAATTGATTTAATTTTTTATGGGTAGTTTTGGTGAGTGAGGAATGTAGCTGTTACTCAGCTTCATCAAAAGTTTCCTCACTTATTTATTCATATTTTTTTAACACAACTTTATCTGGCCAGCGGTAAAGTTTAAAAATTTTTATTTAATAATTTTATAGAATACTTAATGCTTGAGCTCATTTTTTAAATTCGAAAATTATTTTTTATGCCGGGGAACTAGTGTACTCATTTCCGGATTTGCGGCCAAGATTAAAGTCGAAAAACAACGAAACAAACAACGATATTTACTGCTTATACGAGGGAGCACTGTATTCGGAACAGCGGTATAAAATGTTTTTCGGACCCATTGGCGACATTTTTCATTGTACTCATCTGCGCTTCTATCAAATAGACTCCAGTTAGGAACGAAGAGGGGATCTGGCCACTTAAATTCCTGTCTTTTCTCATCAATAATAATTACTTTAGATTTTGAATATTCATTAAGCAAAAAAGATGGGGCATCACTCGGCTTTATCTTTTCCTTCAAAAAAATGCAATATCCCAAATTTCGCAAAGCTCTAACTGTGAAAGGGTTCTTACTTTCTTCAATTGTTAAAAATGTAATGTGATAATCATTATTAATAATTGTTGGTTGCAAGCTCATATTGTTGTCTCCTTATTTCTCCTTTTTCTATTCGATATTTCACTGGCCAGTAGTGCTTTCAAAAATATGCACTTCTGGCCATGATGCTCAATTACGCATTCATATCCACGTCTCTACAACGCATAGTCCAATTTCCTGATTTCACATGTTTAAGTTTCAAAAGTTGGAGTTCAAGATTGAGTTCAGATACCTTCTCAATAAGTTTTAGAATATCATCTGTCTCGTCTTTGTTTCGAGAGTGTTTGTTTGCGTTTTCCGAACAGCCCATTCAGTTCCTCCATTGTTAATTTAGAAAATATGAGGAAAGTCGAAGGAACTACATGTTCTAAAAATAGGGAGAAATCTGAAGCCGGGATATGGTCGATTTATTACTCTTAGCTACCAGAAACTCTCTAAGCCATTCTAGGCTAGAGCAAATTCCTTCGACCATTTTTTCCCCACCGCCCCTTGTGAAACGTAGACTTTTGCGCGCAGCTACGATCTCTTGGGTTGGCACTATGATTATTGTAGTGACGACAACAGAAGTCAAGTTCTTATTTATAAGACATGACTTATTGGTGGTTTTTGATAGCTAGTACTGCTTGTATTTCTTCAGGGGAAAGGTTTTTTATAATCTCTTTGGCCTGCCCTCTTTTGTGAGGAATTGGGAGATCATCTGGAAGCTGATTCTTTTCTTTTGTATTGGGATCAGTAGCTTGAAGCCAATTAGCTAATCCTTTGTTCAATTGAGGGTTTATGCGTTTGAGAACGTAACGGTTAAACTTCTCACCATCAATAAAATTATACCCGGTTTTACCTTGGAAATGATTTTTAATAAACTCGATTACATCACCATCTTCTAACTTTGACCAAGTGCGTGGTACATCTGGATAGAGCCGTATAATAAAGTCTTCCGTTGTTTCATCTGGCTCTCTCATATCATAGATACAAGGTTCAGGCTCTTGAGGTGGGGTGAACTCGCCAGCCATATCTTCATCGACAATGTCAATAATATAGCTCCGTGTAGCTTCGCTGACTTTGGCGAAGTTCTCGCGTAAGTATTTAATTTGCCGTTCTAAAAGTTTCAATTTCATCAGTTCATAAAAAGGATTATATATTTCTTTTATTGAACGATATTTAGTTTTACCAGAGATTTCTTGTTTTTTTTCTATCTTAGCTATGGATACAGTGTAGGCAGTGTATTTCGTTGTCGACGAATTTTTGATTTGGAGGGTTTTGCGGAGTTCGCCTTCTTCTAGAGCACCATTATCATTGATTGCATTAAGGGGGCCTTCGCCAGGAAAAGTGTGCGTTATTATGGCTCTTTGAGACTCCATTTTGAACCTCATAATCGATGACAATTTATTATTTATTATCTGAATCTAAAGACTCATCCGAATCGTTTCTTTCAAGCGCTCTCAATTGCAATTGATCGAATAATTCTTCGACGATTTCTTTATAATTCATATAGCTTTTCGGAGAAAGCCTGTCATAAAACGGACTTTCAACAAACTTGAACATTATACTATTTGAGGCTTTTTGGCCATCATTTTTAGTAGATTCAAGGTTAATATGGTCGTAAGGATAAACACGACAAGCTGTTTTCAAATGCCGATTGATTTCTTTTAAGACGCGATTATCCAATAAATGGATCCCGCGCTTATCCGTCATTGGAATTACATTCGGTGCTTTTTTTATTTTTTCATTATAGGCAATAGACTTGATAATTTTACTTACCGATCTAATAAAATGACTAGGAGCCTTACTGCGAATTCTTTGTACAGTTTTATTCAATAAGGAATGTGAAATTAAATGGCTATGATCAAAACTTTTTTGATCGAGTAAGCCCTCAACCGGGTCATCTCCTATATTTTCACGTAAATAACACACGCTCATCCAGACCGCGCCATTTACGCGAATTGAGTCAGCAACGATCGTTAAATCTTTTGCATTATTTGCAGGTTTTTTTGGATCTCTCGGCTTTTTCGGCGAACAAAGCTGCAATATGTAATGAAGCTCAGCAAGCCTCATATGGGCAGCATCTATCTCGTCTTGTGTAAGGCCATTCGTGTCAATCCAGCCAAGCCCTCCCTCATCGAAGACATTACGCAAAATTGTCTTGGCCCCAGCCAGTAAATTATTTTCAAGTGCTAATCGAATATGGTCCGGCCACGGATCATTAATCCGCTCTATTATATTATCAATAATATCTCTATCTTTGATCGCCAACCAAAATATATCATCATAATATGCATCTGGGTAAGGTATAAACTCTTGGCGTTTTAATGTTGTGCATTCCCCTTCCGGAAGGTCATCAGCAAGTATTTTATGACCACCCATTTTTAGTAATTGGCGTTTGACGTCCTCTGATTGACGTCCCATAAAAAAATAAGGGTCATATTTATAGCTATCTTGAAAGCGAGTTTTTTGACGGTTAAAAATTTTACCGACAAAAAAGACATTGCTTGGACCAGTTTTATTCCGAACTCTTGATTGTACAAAAGAGCGCATCATGGGCGATTGGCATAAATGTAAATATTCTTCGTCAATCATCTCTCCGACTTCGTCTAGACATGATGCAATGATGTCTTCCTCAAAGTGCTGAAATTTAGTTGGATTATCTTCTAGAGCTTTGTGCACCACTACATTACTCATATCTCTATAATGCCCCCCTATATCAAAGTGCAGCTTGGTGCGTGGCCCTATTCCGTCGAAAGGCTCGAAAAGGTATTTATAAAATTTCCATCTGTCCAATTTGTCATGTAATGGTTTAAAAACTAAATTCGGTATTGCACTGGCAATGATTTTATCGCCTTGTTTCTTTCGATCAATCGTTAGTTCGAACAACAAGATATGAATATTTGTCTCAAACAAATTGATTAAACAGTTTTTAATTCGTTGATCTTCTAATTTATATTTTCGACCACCGGCACTAAAGGTTCCAAACTTTCTGAGCTCTTTAAAAAGGGCTTGCTTATAGACCGGGTCAAACGCACTTATCAACTCTTCAACAGTAATATCGAAAAACTCTGGAGGTTCATCGTCTTTTTTCTTTTTCTTTTTTTCATGGAAAAGTATAATGATAATATGCTTGAGGTTGACGAAAGAGATTCTGTTCCAGAACCTATAGGGTGAATAGTCAGCCTCACTTCTCACATAGATGTCTGCTAAATGATGGCGAAGAAAATTAATCCAATGATACGGACCTTGCCTAATCTCAATGCCATCGCCTTTTATAACAGGTTCTTTATTCTGATTTTCGAAAATATCATCTTCGCTCAATTGATATGTCCACCATGTAAGATCTAATCATTATAGTTCATTGAACCAATGATTTAAAAAAACAACAGAATCAGTTTTTTGGCAAGCTGTTAATCCGTCCAGACCAAGAATGCGAAATACTTAAAGATTGCAACTTTTATGATTATTGATGTTCTAATTTTTACCTGCTTCATCATTTGATTCTTTAGGTTTTCCCAATCATAGTCTAGTTGAGAACTATCGCAAAACAACTGACCCCCTTTAATCGCTCAAGCAAAGGGCTTTGCTTTCAGACCGTCACTATCAAATAGTCTAACGAAACAACTGCCAATTATACCCATAGCGATGAAAAGCACGTTGCAGTGTGACACGTGAGACGCCGAGCGCTTTGGCGACTTCTTTGCACGTCTGCCGGCCTTCACGGATTGCAACAAACGCCCGGGCCACATCATCATCGCTTAAGATAAACTTGCGCCCTCCCACACGTCCGCGTTTACGAGCGGCTTCCAAACCGTTCATGGTATTTTCATAAATTAAATCACGGTGAAATTGAGAAACGGCAGCAAAGATATGGTAGATCATTTTTCCGCCTGATGTGCTGGTATCAAGCCCTTCAGTCAAAGAGCAAAAATGAATATTATTTTGCTCAAAATGCTCAAGCAACTGCGAGAGATGTGTGACCGATCGCCCCAAGCGATCTAGCTTGTATACAATCAACATGTCATCTTTGCGCAATGTTGCCATAGCTTTATCTAAGCCCGGGCGTGAATGATTTTTTCCTGAAACACCGTGATCGCTAAAGACCTCATCACATTCAATATTTGTAAGTGCATCAATTTGGCGATCTAGATTTTGATCCACCGTTGAGACACGGGCATAACCGATCTTGCGCCCTATGGGAGCAGCCGGGCGCAGAACCCCGTTCCACACGCTCATGAGAACCTCTCAATCTGTTCACATACGAAGGATTGTGAACGGCGCGCATAATTTTCATATCTCCTTTTAAAAATCGCTGGAAAGCCGCAGAAAACGGAAAATACAAGTATATTTTTATAGTTATGTAATATATATATCAACATGTTCTCTAACCTTGGTTGATGAACAACCATAGACACTTGACAAATATCAATACAATAACTTCTTTACTTGAATTGATATTTTATGTTACAAAAACATCAATAAAAACAAGAAAGTTAACCGAGGGTGTGTCTGAAACCGATAAACGGTTGGAGACACATATGGCACCGCCAAAAATAGCGAAGGACTGGACATCCGCTGGTATGGGGATGCTCGTTGCTGCGGGGCTGACTTTTGCTAGCGTTGCGAATGATGCAAAGGCACAAGACCCGGTTCATAAAACTGAGATTTCTGAAAAATTAAAAAAGCAAACCGCCAACTGGAATAATCCTGAATTGGAAGAGTTTCATCGTGCTTCTATGGCTGCCCGTGATTACGCTGAGAACAATGTTGGTGTTGGCATTCTCATTCATGTTGGAAAAGACGTGCCGAACAAAAAAGTAAAAAGCGCAGATGAATTAGGACAACTTTTCGTAAAACGTTTTGCTGCCCTTGGCGTAAATGCCAAATATTTCCTAAGTCAGAATGATACCGAAGCATCTGGTATTACGTATCATATAGGTCATCAAATTCATGGTGCTGAAAATGGAAATGAAGTTAAATTGTTACGAGAAGCCTGGAACTCTGCACCAAATGTTGTAGAACAACTCAAAATCGTAAAGCAAATAAAAGTAGCAAACGCGCCAGAGCCCAAAGGCAGTTAAGTTGGTTTGACCTCGAGGTCAATTGATGGTTTTGCACTGGCAAGCTCGGAAGTTTCATCTTGAGATTTCGTATTGAATTCGTGTTTTCCAGCTTCCGAGGCTTGAGCGATATTTGTTTTGGCTGGCACAATATCATCCAAAAATGATAAATTGTCGGCAGATGCTACGGCACCAGTTGTCTTTTTATCTCTAATGACATTTTGAGTTTCTTTTGCTGTTTTGATGATCTCTCCATTTTCAGCTTCTGATCCATAAACATCACCAATACTAAAACTCTTCTGAGCATCTTCTCTAACTTCATTGGTTGCTTGCTCTAGTGTGATTTCTCCACGTTTATAGCGCCCTTCAATCTCTGCTGTTTTCGCAACAGTACGTTGATAAGACTCTTCTCGCGCAACAATCTTCGCAACTGGATCATCCGCATATTGCGGTTTGATTTGCCCGGTGTACGGATCAAGAATTTCGGCTGTGATGGCTTTCAAGACCCGGCGCTGATAATCCGCATCACTTTCATCCTCTAAGCGCTCCGGTACATTATCCTCACCAAGAATGCTCCTCGCATAATTTTCAAAACTGTCACCGGTTGCCGCTTCAATCTCTGCGACAACCTGGAAGATTTCCCAATCAGTTTTATTATCGAAAATTTCACCAGCGATGTAATGCCCGACCTGACCATCTTGAATAAGGTTGAGATAGAACGCCCAATCTTCCGCATCTTTGTCTGCGCGTTTTTGTGCTGCGGTGCTTGTCTGCATCGTTGCTGCCGCACTGGTCAAAGCCCTGCGCCCACCGAGCAGATTGGCAAGATCAAGCCCCTTAACATCGCTCATCAGAGCTTGCAGCGATTTACCGTGATCCTGATTGCCTTCGAACAGTTTCGTAGCTGTCATAAATGCAGCATGCAGACGCGATACATCAAATCCCTTTGATGTAAATTCTTCTCGAATTCCCTGTTTGTCTTGCGTTATCCCCACAACACATTTTCCATGTTATTTTTGTTGTTATATAAAAACGATACAGCAACCGAATTAAGGTTATGTAAAAAATGGATGGCATTTTAAGTAATTTTTACAGTCGTTTCAGAATTGCAAAAATATATGTCTTTAATTGTATTTATTTCAACTGCAAATGGGAAGATATCTCAGATTGAATGCTTTGTTTTAATTTCATATTAACACTTATATGGCAATATTATTTAATGAAAGACTAATCCCCTTTCATGCCATGAAAACCATGGTTCCACGCAAAACACTAAAAGGACGCATCAATGCGTCCTTCTTTTTTGCTTTGGCTGACCTTGTCGAAAAAGATGCTTTACGAAAAACGGGAAAATTACTCCATACACGCTATTGGCTCAATATTGATGTTGAAACCAAGAGTTAGAAAGTTCCATTCAAACTCGATCTTTGAAGATTATAAAATAGAGGCGCAATCTCTTGCGCCCCTCATCTGTTCAACTCAGCTTTATTCTTTTTTATGAAGGCTGGTTATCTGGCGTCATAACTTCTGGCGTTTCGTTCTCAGCAGCTCTGGCTTTATCGAAAAAACGCACAGTCAATCTACCGTCAACCGGGTAAGCCTGACACTGCAGGTCATAGCCTTTGCCGTCTTTGTGTTTCCAGCCCGCGCCCAAACGTGTCCATATGCCGGACTTGTCATCACCGCGAGATTGAACTGTATACACAATGAGGTCAGGGTCTCTTCCGTTGCTTTTTTGTGTTTTTTGTTGATGTTCACTTGTCATATTTTACTCCATTGTTACTTGTTTTACATTTAGAACAATTAGTGAACATTTGTTTTGGGTGAGAGCAAGAAATTTCCGAATGGGAATTCAATCGTATGGTTTAGGTTATCGTGAGCTATTTATATGAAGTTTAACTACATAATTTTGGAACCGGTTAGCGTCATACGCCAGATGTGTATTGTAGTCACAATACAAAAAACTCACACCGCTTCGCTTTGTTCGGCAAGGGAAACCTCTTTGGTTTCCCGTTGCATCCCTTCCAGCTTATTGATTGTATTAT
>CAXIBI010000075.1:0-13001 GCA_964022305.1 uncultured Hyphomicrobiales bacterium
TGCAGGAGGTGTTGGGGGCACTGAGCCATATTTATCTTCCTGAATAAATTTACTTGCCTCTTGAGACCTTTGTTCTGGGTTTTGAGAAGCTAGTTCATGGCTTTTTCCAGCAGGATTAGCGTTGTCCTTAAAGCTAACCTTTCTATTTTGGGGATGCTGAGCGCCAGCCTCTCCTTGCACCTCATCCTGAGCTTGTCCCAGTCCCTGCTTTATCTGCTGGTGGGGAGGCATATGCTGTCCTTGATGTGGCTGTCCCTGAGGTGGTTGCCCATGAGGTGACCTTGGAGGAAGACCTTGTGGTGGCCTCATTCCCTGCTGTTGTCCTGGCTGAATAGCTCGTTGAGCTGGATGTGGCGGTTGACCTGGTTGTTGGGTCATGATCCTACCAGCTGGTGGTTCTTGAGATGGCTGTTGTCCTGGTTTTGGAGGTACTGGATGATATTCACGTCCCTCTACAGTGAGACCATAATCTTCTGGGCGAGCTTCCGCTTGAACGATTGTATCATCTTTAGCTTTGGCTTGAGCTAGATTTTCTTGTGGTCTTTGAGCTTTAGTATCTGGACCACTTTTTTGCTTTGATATCTCTGCCTCGGAGCGATCTTTAGACGTAACCTCAACAGCAGGTGTATCGGGTACAATGTTATAGCTCTCGTCTTGATCTACGGCCTTTTCTTTGCTCTCTGATTTTGGCGATGCCTCTGCGTCCGAGCTAGGTTCTTTATTTCTGTCTTCATTTTTATTTTCTAAATTAAAAACAGTTTCATTATAAGTAAGTCCATGTTTTTGCAGTATCTTATGGGTAATCATTCCCCCTTCACCGCTAATAATGGCTGAGAGGATGTTTGCACCGTCAATTTCAGTGTGCCCCGCTTGAAGAGCGGCAGCTGAAGCATGAGCGATTAGATTTTGAACTGTGACATCAAATGTCGGTGGAACTGTATTTGGATTGCGCAAACGAGCTTCTGGGCCCAATTTGCGTAATAAATCTCTACAAAGAGCCTCAACATCGACATTACATACCAAAAGAACGGCCACGGCTTCAGGGTCTTGACCTAAAGCCAGGAGAAGATGGTCCAGCCCAACAATTGCGTGTTTTCGCTTAATTGCTAACTCTTCAGCGCGCGTTAAGCTTTCATGCAAATTTTTGGTTGCAGGAAGTTGTTGATCTAATTGTTCAGCCATCTCACCTTTACTCAAGCCGCCTCCATTTTATCTTTATAGTAAAGATTAGCTATTTGACAATTTCACTTTGATATTTATCGCGCTTCTTTTTGTTTTTTGATTTTAACGCTTTAAATTCTCTTCTTTTCTTATTGCCACTATTGATCTTACCCAATAACCCTTTGCTATATATGATATTTTTTAATCTTTTTTATATATAAAGGTGTCTGGGCACCTTAAGATTTATCAATATTTAAGTCGTTTGGATATCCTTATTTCTTATTGTGCCTCAGATTTGCGTTAGCTTTATCAAATTTTATTGATTGTGGTTAAAGGCGATTGGCTCTAAAAAGCCTCAAGATACTTTAGAGCATACCTTTTTTTAGATTGATCTGTAGGGATGCTCTAAATTTTTTTCAGCGTATCTTTATCCCAAAACCGGGACCCACTTTTGGGAGTTACGCTCTATTGGATAAATAAATTATGACTAAAACATCACCATTGGACCAAGCTCAAATTTTATCTGAAGCGCTTCCTTTCATGCAGCGTTATGATAACCAAACTGTGGTCATAAAATATGGCGGTAATGCCATGGGTGATGACGCGCTTGCAGCTAGTTTTGCGCGTGACATTGTTTTACTTAAACAATCTGGCGTTAACCCCATTGTTGTACATGGTGGAGGCCCACAAATTGGGGCTATGCTAGAGCGCTTACAAATTAAAAGTGAGTTTAAAGATGGCCTTCGTGTGACAGACCGGCCAACCGTTGAAATCGTCCAAATGGTGCTTGCCGGCTCTATTAATAAAGAGATTGTCACAGCGATTAATCATCAGGGTGGGAAAGCGTGTGGTATTTCTGGTAAAGACGCTCATTTGATGACTGCCAAAAAGTTAGAGAAACTGTCTCATGACCCAAAGTCCAACACCACAAAAATGCTGGATCTTGGCTTTGTTGGCGAGCCGATTGCCATGAACCCGCATATTGTTGAAGTGATGGTTCAAAGTGATTTAATTCCGGTGATTGCCCCAATTGCAGCTGGGGAAAATGGTGAGACATTTAACATCAACGCCGATACTTTTGCGGGCCACTTGGCGCAGGCAATTAAGGCTAAGCGCTTGTTACTCCTCACTGATGTTGCTGGTGTGCTGGATCAAGATAAAAAACTGATTGAAAAGCTTACTCTTGATGAAGCCCGCGGCCTTATTGCAGATGGCACAATAAGCGGTGGCATGATTCCTAAGATTGAAAGCTCAATGGCTGTGGTTGAAAATGGTGTTGAAGGTGTTGTGATTGTTGATGGCCGGGTTCAGCATGCTTGCTTACTTGAACTCTTTACTGCTCATGGTGTGGGTACTTTGCTTGAGGAAGCAAAGTAGCTTTTTGTCTCACGGGCAATTTTTTCGCTTTTTTGGGCGCTTCAGATGCCCACTAGCATCCGCGCTGAAAGCGAAAAGCCCTCCGACGGGGCGGCGCTAAGCGCCGGGCAGCCTGCGCTGCCATGTCCTACTGCCCTGAAAAAGGGCAGTACTCCTTCTTCAGACCTCTTATATAGAGTTTTTTGGTTCTGCCTGTTCTTTTTCTGCGATCAGCTTATCCGTACTCGCTTCGCTCCGTTCGGGCTGATCTTGGACATGAAAAAGGCGCGGAATTTACCGCGCCTTGTTTATCCAATTCATGTCTGAATTTGGATAAGTTCCCTCATTTCTCGCCAAATCCTTAAATAGTTTGGCTAATTCTCACACTTAGGGGATTAGTTGACTGTATGTTTTAATCGATTGATTTCATCTTTCAATTTAAGTTTTTGGCGCTTTAGTTCAGCGACTTTGACGTCATCGATTAACGGTCGGGATTGTTCTTTCTCAATTTTTAGATCAAGCACTCTGTGTCTTTGGCTCAGCTCAGAAATATGATTTTCTACTGCCATGCAACCCTCCGTAGTTAGTTTCCATTAAGACTCAAATGATCTCATATTATTTTAGCTAAGTCTAATAGCCTTTGATTACAAGATTGAAAAAATACTAAAGCGTTTTTTATAACGATCTATAGAGATAAAATTGCGCAACATATAATTTCCAAACAAAAACAATTGCTTAACAATAATTCTCCATGTCTCCAGCTAATATTCTATAGCTGTTTAGAGGATAAATATTTGAAACAATCTTTGTCGGTTTAAACACTCCAACTTCAAAATAGGCCTCACCCTTCGATGTTTGAAATCATTGTTAATGAGTTATTGTGCATAGAAGCTGTTTTTTTGGATTTTTAGGCAAATTTCATATATTTTTTATGTATCCGTGGACTAGGCTCTCTAATTGGGTAGGATATTTTGGATAATCAAAACAACATAGACACAGATTTTCGGGCTCTTTTGGCTGCCAAACGGCAAGAACATCAGGACCTTGATCGTGCTATTTCTGCTTTAACTGAGCAAAACTCTCCAAATAAACCAGTCGACCAACTCGAATTGCGCCGCTTAAAAAAGAAAAAATTATTATTAAAAGATGAGATTCGAGCTCTGGAAGAGCGATTTTTTCCCGATATTATTGCCTAAAATCATTAGAGCATGTCACTTTGCTTTGTATTCATTGTCATGCTCTAATCCTTTGCTTTGGCGTGTCTTTTTTCGCAAAACCGGTACCCACTTTTGCGCGACACGCACTAACTGTCACTGTGAAGATAGCTAAACTTGCAAATTTAACGTTTCTGCCTATAATGCATCGCTTTTCAACTGATCAATCGCATGCTTGACCCTACAACTTCTTCTTGGGAGTTGCATATAATCTATTTCAAAATTTCAGATTATTTTTGGGCAAGCGGTTTACAAAAGGCTTCACTTTATTTGAACCTTTAAGCACATAATCGGGGAGACTTAGGGGAGACCCTAATTGATAGAGATGGCATCAAAGTCACCACTTGTTAGCATCATTATGGGAAGCCAATCTGACTGGCCTACGATGAAGCTTGCGGCAGAGTTGTTAGAAAATTTAGACGTCCCTTTCGAGACGCAAATCGTCTCTGCTCATCGTACCCCAGATCGCATGTATGACTTTGCAAAAACCGCGCTCGATCGTGGTATCAAAGTGATTATTGCTGGCGCTGGCGGTGCTGCTCATTTACCTGGTATGGTTGCTGCTATCACTCCTTTGCCCGTTCTTGGTGTTCCTGTGCAAAGTAAAGCTCTTTCTGGTAAAGATAGCCTGCTTTCAATCGTGCAAATGCCAGCCGGCGTGGCTGTTGGTACATTGGCTATTGGTGCTGCTGGGGCCACAAATGCAGGGCTATTAGCGGCTCAGATTTTAAGTGGAAATGATAAAGAGCTGCTTGAGCGAATTGTTAAATGGCGGCAAGCTCAAACTGAAAAGGTTGCTCAGCACCCTGTCGATTAACTCTTAGGTTGATCGCATCTTTAATTTACAGATCGCACTTTCATGATGAATAATAAAGTTTTAGCTCCAGGATCTACAATCGGCATATTTGGCGGGGGCCAGCTTGGGCGTATGCTCTCTATGGCAGCGGCTCGGCTTGGATTTCATACCCATATTTTCTCGCCTCAGCACGGCTCACCGGCTTTTGAGGTAGCTGGTAAGCAAACTGTTGCTCCTTATGGTGACCTAAATGCAGTTAAAGACTTTGCATCTGAATGTGATGTAGTCACCGTTGAGTTTGAAAATATACCGCTTGATACTTATGAGCACGCAGCTAAATATACGACAATCGCCCCAGGGCCAACGGCCCTTGCTATCTCTCAAGACCGGCTTGCTGAAAAGAAATTTTTATCTTCACATGATATTCCTGTGGCCCCTTATTTTGAGGTTGATCGTGAGGCGGATATTGTCTCTGCGATTTATAAATTAGGGCCGGATGGCATTTTAAAAACTAGGCGCATGGGATATGACGGCAAAGGGCAAATCCGGCTTGGGGCGAATAGTGACCCTGATTTGGCGATCCAGGCTTATAATGGTGAACCTGCCGTCTTTGAACAACTTGTCAATTTTAATCTCGAACTTTCATGTTTGGTGGCGCGTGACTTTAACGGAAATACCGTTTTTTATGATTGTCCGCGCAATGTTCATCGCAATCAGATTTTGGCTGAATCTCATGTGCCCTCAAATGTGCCAGAGGATCTTGAAAAGCTTGCCCGTGCCTACACAGCTAAAATTGCTGAAAAACTGAGTTATGTTGGGGTTTTAACCGTTGAGTTTTTTGCTGTTGGCGGCGTGACGGATACACCTTTGATTGTGAATGAGCTGGCGCCTCGTGTTCATAATTCTGGCCACTGGACTATGGATGCTTGCGTTTGCGATCAATTTGAAAATCATATTCGCGCAGTAGCCGGGTGGCAGCTTGGCTCAACCAAGCGGCATTCCAACGCTATGATGGCCAATATTGTCGGCCCAGATATGGATCGATGGGACGAAGTTGCTTCGAGTGAAGGGGCTATTTTGCACCTTTATGGCAAAGAAGAAACCCGTGACGGCCGCAAAATGGGCCATGTTAATTATCTTTATGATATTGATTAAGAAATTGTTTTGGAGTTTCTTTTCTCTCACGGGCTACTTTTTCGCTGAAGTAGCGAAAAGCCCTCCGAGGGGCGGCGCTAAGCGCCGGGCAGCCCTGCTGCCATGTCCTGACGCCGAAGAGGCGTCACTCCTTCTTCGTATATCCAGATTTTGTGTTTGATTAGTTTATCGTTTTAAGCAGATCTAGTTTATATTTAGACTGACCAATGCTAACTTCGCTTTTTTGGTTAAAATATTTGCTTTTTCTTGGACATATCTATGGACATTTCTAGAGTTTTTTGATAAAGGATGAGGCTGTAGATTTGCTCGGTCCCACTAAGGGCTTATGAGCACCTTAATGAATTCCTTTAAAATTTCGAATTTTGGGACCTTAATATTTGAGAGGTAGACGCGTGCAAGTACTCGTTCGCGATAATAATGTTGATCAAGCGCTTAAAGCGCTGAAGAAGAAAATGCAACGTGAAGGCATTTTCCGTGAAATGAAACTTCGTAATTTTTACGAAAAGCCATCTGAAAAACGTGCTCGTGTGAAAGCTGAAGCTATTCGCCGTGCTCGCAAGTTAGCGCGCAAAAGAGCTCAACGTGAAGGTTTGGTTCCAGGTCGCTCTAGATAAGTGATTTTTCGTAGCATAGCGATCTCGCGTAGAAGTCTTGCGATTGATCCCTATTGAAAATAGGCTACTAAAAAATTGATGCTAAGTGACAATTGGGGATTTTAGCACCTGAAATGTTTTTCAGGGTTACCTATTGATGATAAATGGGGGAGTTTTACTCTCCCTTTTGTTGTTTTATGGCTCAATAGTTGATGAAGCTCAAACATCCCTCAAATGACTTTCTTTATCAAATCCGCTTAGGCTTACCTCTTCTAACGTTTACATAATTGCTCTTAAATTATGGACACTATCCAATTTGAGACTTAATCTTTTTCTATAGTGCTTAAATATTTGTATTACTTAGGTTAAGGACCTAATTTTAAGTGGATTCATAGATGAGACTCGTACCCAGCTTAGCTCTATTTTCTCTTTGCCTATTCGGCCTTTCGGCTTGCCAGGCTCCCGTGATTAGCAGCGAACAAAATTATTCAACCTTAAAACCACTTTCCTCAGAACAGCATACAAAAAACATCATCTCTTTAACCAGTGTTATTGAACAAAGCCCTGATGACCCAAGCGCTTATAATATGCGTGGCACCGCGCATGGTGATGCGCGTAATTATTCAAAAGCTATTGCTGATTTTTCTAAAGCTGTTGAGATCGACCCAAGTTATTTTCAAGCCTTTGCCAATCGGGCCTTAATCTATGTGCGTATTAAGAAATTTGACAAGGCAATGACAGACTTTGATCAGGCGCTGACCCTTTCACCAGAATATCCTATCGCTTATTTTGGCCGCGGCATGCTCCACCGTATCCTCAAAAAACAAGCCCTTGCTCTGGCTGATTTTAATAAAACTCTTGAATACGCACCTGATCATGCAGGCGCTTATTTTAATCGTGGTGAAATTTATTTAGCGCGCGGGGAAAATAGTTTGGCCTTGGCTGACTTTAATAGCGCTATTGATCTGCAGCCTACATCTTTTGCCCCCTATTATGGGCGGGGTTTAAGCCGGATTGCCATGGGCAATTATAAAGAAGCTTATGATGATTTTTATGTGGCTGCGCGGCGCAAGAAAGGTTTTTATCAAGCCTGGACTTATCGCGGGCTTGCTGCAGAAAAACAAAATGCGCCTGAAGAAGCGTCTCGTGCCTATCAACGTGCGCTTTCTATAAACCCGGATTACAAACCGGCCATTGAAGGGTTGCGACGTGTTAAGGTGAAGAGTAGTTAGAAAGTTTTTTTGTCTCACGGGCTATGCTTTTTTAGTTGCGCTTCAGTTGCCCAGAAAGCAATCGCGCAGCTGAAGCAGCAAAAAGCCCTCCGACAGGCGGTGCATTTTTGGCGATCAGCTTATCCGTACTCGCTTCGCTCCGTTCGGGCTGATCTTATACACCGGGCTCCGTTCTCGCTCCGCCATGTCCGTGCTCTGGAAAAGAGCACTCCCTTCATCGTAAAGCTAATTAAAAAAGCAATGCTCTAAGGTTTTATGTAAGCGAGTTTTTTCGAGAAACCAAAACATTTTGTTTGGTTTGGTGAGGTTATTTCTTTGATTTGAGACGAACCACAATATCAACACCAGCGATTTCCATGCCTTCTGGTGCTTCAGGTATGCCCGACACAGAAACTGATGAATTAGGAATATCAAAAAGCTCAGCTTTATCTTCCAAATAAAAATGCTGATGGTCTGACATGTTCGTGTCAAAATAAACTCTTGTGCCCACGAGTGCCACTTCACGTAGCAAACCAGCATCTCTGAACTGATTGAGCGTATTATAAACCGTTGCTAAAGATACAGGAATTTTGTGCTCTACAGCTTCCTCGTGTAGAATTTCAGCGCAGACATGGCGATCCCCATTTTTAAACAACAGCTCACCCAAAGCTACACGCTGGCGCGTTGGTCGCATGCCGGCTGTGCGCAACTTCTCGGACATATTTAATGCCTCTTGCACTGATAGTTCATAGTCTTTTGAATTTACTGTTTTATCCATGGTTCATTATTCAAGTGTTCTTTGTAAGCTTAAAGCTTCAATAGATGCGGTATTTACATTAATCCAAACGCTTTTTGGAACACTTACCTCAAATTTCAAACCCAATTATGTTCAATTGCATCAGATCTAAGCAAAAAAACATTTAAAATCACTAGCCAGGTCACATTGCTTTGTTTTATGTTGCATTTGTAATATGTTACAAAAACGTTAAAAACATCACGAAATGAGATCTCACCCTCTTTAAAGAGGTTTTGCAATTATGTTACGAGCAGTACAAAACTATTCAATTATAGTCGAATTGCCGTGTAACTCATATAAAGTATGTTACAAAACGTGCTAACGACTATCTATATAACAAAAATGACGGGGTGCATCAATGGCGGATCGCCAATCTAATTATAGCTATGAAGAACTTTTGACATGTGGACGTGGTGAATTATTTGGGCCAGGAAACGCTCAGCTCCCTCTTCCACCGATGCTTATGTTTGATCGCATCACTGAAATTAATGACAATGGTGGTGAATTTGGCAAAGGTTTCATACAAGCTGAGTTTGATATTAAGCCGGATTTATGGTTCTTCCCTTGCCATTTTGAAGGAGACCCTGTGATGCCTGGTTGTCTTGGCCTTGATGCGCTTTGGCAATTAACCGGATTTTTCCTTGGTTGGCTTGGAGAGCCTGGGCGAGGCCGTGCGATTTCAACTGGTGAAGTGAAATTTACAGGCATGGTGTTGCCAACGACCAAATTGGTCACATATGAAATTAACATCCAGCGTCTTATTCTGCGCAAGTTAAAACTCGCCGTGGCTGAAGGTGTTGTTAAAGCTGATGGAGAGCCTATTTTCCACGCAAAGGATTTACGCGTTGGTTTGTTTGGTGGAGATGAAGCTTAAGTTTTTATTTCTCTTTTTTTAGCTAACTATGTTACTGATTGCGGCCAGGTTTTACCAAATTAAGGCGATGAGCACATCTAAAAACCTTGCTTAAAGTAACATCTTAAAGTTGATATACCCCATGGATATGGCCTTGTAAGTTATGGTAAGGCCTATCTTTAGATTGAATGAGTTTGGTGACATTTCTTACAACTTTTGAAATGAACCAATAGATTAAGGAATAGACATGAGACGCGTTGTCATAACAGGTATGGGGATTGTCTCCAGCATTGGTAATAATCAAGACGAAGTGTTGGATAGTCTTCAGAATTGTAAATCTGGGATCAAGCCATCTGAAAAATATGCTGAACTTGGCTTTCGAAGCCAAGTGGAAGGTGCCCCGACATTAGACGCTTTATCTTTGGTCGACCGGAAAGCGAAACGCTTTATGGGTATGGGTGCAGCTTGGAACTATGTGGCTATGGAAGAGGCCATTAAGCAAGCTGGTTTAGAAGAAAAAGAGATCAGCCATGAGCGCACCGGTCTGATTATGGGCTCTGGCGGACCATCTGCTAAAGCTATTGTCAAAGCTGCCAATACGACGCTGGAACGCGGCCCTAAAAAAGTTGGTCCGTTTGAAGTGCCGAAATCAATGTCGAGCACGAATTCAGCAACTCTGGCAACACCTTTTAAAATTAAAGGTATCAACTATTCTATTTCATCAGCTTGTTCGACCTCTAGCCATTGTATTGGTAATGCGGTTGAGCAAATTCAATGGGGCAAACAGGATGTGATGTTTGCCGGTGGCGGTGAAGAGCTTGATTGGACTTTATCTGTTCTCTTTGATGCGATGAACGCTATGTCCGGCAACTTTAACGACACTCCTGAGCGTGCGAGCCGCGCTTATGATGCGAACCGTGATGGTTTTGTGATTGCGGGCGGCGCTGGTGTATTGGTCCTTGAAGCACTTGAGCATGCTCAAGCGCGCGGTGCCAATATTATCGCTGAGGTGATTGGTTACGGCGCTAACTCTGATGGCTACGATATGGTGGCACCATCTGGTGAAGGTGCTGTGCGCTGTATGAAGATCGCGCTTGAAGGGGTGAACGACAAAATCGATTATATCAATCCACACGGCACATCAACACCGATTGGTGACATCAAAGAGATTGAAGCAATTCAAGAGGTATTTGGAGATGATATGCCACCTATCTCAAGCACGAAATCGTTAACCGGCCACTCTCTTGGTGCTGCTGGTGTTCAGGAAGCGATTTATTCTCTTCTTATGCTGCAAAATAACTTCATTTGCGAATCTGCTCATATTGATGAGCTTGATGAAGCTTTTGCGAATGTGCCAATTGTTCAAAAACGTCAAGATGTGCCTCTTAACGCTATCATGTCAAATAGCTTTGGATTTGGCGGAACAAATGCAACATTAGTGATGAAGAAATTTGACGGTTAACAAAACCACCGAGTTTTATCCATTAATCAATTGAAAATATTAAATAATTTAGGCTGTAAGCAGATGACTGATCCTGTAAATTCAACAGATATTGCAACACCTGGCCCAATGATGGCGGGTAAAAAAGGTTTGATTATGGGCGTTGCCAATGATCGCTCTATTGCATGGGGTATTGCCCGTGTTCTTGCGGGCCAAGGCGCTGATCTTGCCTTTACATATCAAGGTGATGCGTTTGGTCGCCGTGCTGTGCCACTGGCTGAATCAGTTGGGGCTGAGATTATTGAGAGTTGCGATGTGAATGATATTGCGACCGTTGATAATGTATTTAACGTGATTGGTGACAAATGGGGTGAACTTGATTTTGTGGTTCACGCTCTTGCCTTTTCAGACCGGAATGAGCTGAAAGATCGTTATTGTGAAACAAGCCGTGAGAACTTCATCAACACGATGGTGATTTCTTGCTTCTCATTTACTGAGATTGCTAAGCGCGCTGCGCCTTTGATGAAAAATGGTGGCAGCTTGCTCACACTTTCATATGCTGGCGCGCAAAAGGTTGTGCCTTGCTATAATGTTATGGGTGTTGCAAAAGCAGCTTTAGAGACAAGTGTTAAATATCTCGCTTCTGATCTTGGTCCAGACAATATTCGGGTCAATGCGATGTCTGCTGGCCCGATGAGAACGTTAGCTGGTGCAGGTATTTCTGATGCACGGTCAATGTTTAACTTCCAACAACAACATTCACCCTTGAAGCGCACACCAACACTTGATGATGTTGGAGGGGCTGGCCTTTACCTTCTCTCTGACCTATCTGGCGGTGTAACTGGTGAAGTGCATTATGTTGATTGCGGGTATAACACAGTCTTTATGCCTGACCTTGAATCGCTTAAATCAACCGGCTATTAAAGCATTTCTCTCACGGGCTATTGCTTTTTAGTGGTGCTTCAGGTTGCCTACCAGCAACCGCACTGCTTCGTTGAGGGCCCTCCGAGGGGCGGTGTTTTTGTTGCGCTTTAGGTTGCCCACAAGCAACCGCGTTTGCACCGGGCTATACTGGCGTTTCGCCATGTCCCTCAGCCCGAAGTGGGCTGAGCTCCTTCTTCGGGAAAGGCGTTTTCAGATTGGTCTTTTTAAAGACCTTTTTTGCATTCATTCATGAGATAAGAGTCTTACTTAACCTAACCGGAGTTTGAAAAATGATTGGTGTTTTTGATTCCGGTCACGGTGGGTTGACAGTTCTTAAAGCTCTCAAGGATCAATTCCCAACGACCTCCTTTATTTATCTTGGTGATCATGCCAATGCACCTTATGGCAATCGCAGCTCAGATGAAGTTGTTGAGCTAACGCGCATTGGCGTTGAAGCTCTCTTTAAGCAGGGCTGTAAGCTGGTTGTGCTTGGCTGTAACACAGCAACATCCATTGCGTGCCGGACTTTGCAACAAGACTGGCTGCCCAACTCAGACTGGCAAGGGCGTAATGTGCTGGGCATTATTGCGCCGACTGTTGAAGTGGCAACGCAAACGCCCTGGGGTGTAACCGAGCCGCAATATCCGCAAATGTACAAAGAAGATGTGATCGCTGTCTTTGCGACCCAGCGCACAATTGACAGTGCGGTTTATGATGAAGAGATCCGCAAGCGCTGCCCGCAGGTTGAGGTGATCAGCCAAGCTTGTCAGTCCCTAGCCGGGGCGATTGAAGCGGGAGAGCCAACTGAAGTCTTAGAGAAAATCGTCGCCAATTATGTTTCATTAATGATGGAGCAAACAGCTGGGAAAGTGCCTCACTTTGCCGTACTTGGCTGCACACATTATCCGCTGGTCGAGCCTTTATTCGTCAAGCATCTTCCGGCTTCTTGCCGGGTGCTCTCGCAACCGCGCATTGTGGCGCAAGCGTTAGATCATTATCTCAAGCGGCACAGCCATTATCTAGGCTCAGATTGTTCTGATGCTAAATTGAAGCTTTTAACAACGGGTGATGTTTTACAAATTGAGGAAAGTCTAGTTTTTGCCTGGCCGGATAGACCTCAGTTTTTAGCTTTGAAAACTTAAAGGCAGCCCAATCCCATGACACAACTTGTTTGAAAATATATCAAGAAAATTACAATCCAAAATAATGGATAGGTAATAATGATAGATGGAATTTTTACCCACCAAGAAACACCCTTTAAAGTTAGAAAGATAATTATACTTGGAATTAACTCCCATCTGATTAAAAAAAATAAACCTCTTAAGAATTGGTTTTGCGAATAAACAAATTGCAACGGTATGATTTTCAAGTAAACCAATTTTATCATAATTGCCATTATTAAAAATGGAATAATTATTGATAATATTATTTTAGCCTTATTGCTTAATATATCTTTTTTATAAATATATATACCCATTGTTACTCATTCTTCTTACTTTCA
>CAXIBI010000076.1:0-12927 GCA_964022305.1 uncultured Hyphomicrobiales bacterium
TAGACCGAGCTCTGTTCCTTTAAAAATCCCTTCAAGATATCTGCTGTTTGCTCTGGGAACTCATCTATAAAGAAATGACCTCCAGGTAGGTTGGCGGTTTTTATAGTGTTGCAACGGGCCTCCCAAGTTTCTGGTATGTCAAAACAGTTCGCCATTGCGCCGTTGCTGCCATAAAAGACAAGGGTTGGGCAGCTTACTTTTTTGCCTTTATCTCTCCTATCCAGCTCTAAATCAATGGTTGCGGCGGCACGGTAATCACTGCATGACCCGTGGATCATTTCAGCTGTGCGCCAACAACGCCTATAGTCTTCCAATTGCTGCTGGTCAAAGTCCTCAGGCGTAGTTGACCCCCAACCCAGCAAACAGGTTTCATAAAAAAAGTCCGGATCGTTTTCAATGAGCCTTTCTGGGAAGGGTTCAGGTTGCGATAGAAAATACCAATGCCAATAGGTGCCCGAGACTTTGTCATTTGTTTCTGTAAACATTGTAAGCGTTGGTACGATATCTAAAACGCTAAGGGATAACACACTGTTTTGATGGTCTAAAGCCATGCGGTGCGCTGCTCGCCCGCCTCTATCATGGCCAATGACATGGAACTGGCCGAACCCTTCATGTTTCATCAGCTCAACATTATCCTTTGCCATTGTGCGAAAAGAGTAATTTGAATAATCACTTGAGGCTTTAGGCTTACTGCTATCTCCATAGCCCCTCAAATCAGCACAAATCACCGTATACTCTTCGGCTAAGATAGGTGCGACATGAGCCCATAAGGCAAGGTTTTGCGGAAAGCCATGTAGGAGGAGGACAGGCTCGCCTTTGCCTCCAATGACATAATTAATTGCAACATCATCTAGTTGAATTTTCTTCTTTTCAAATCCTTCAAACATTGCAATTCGCTTTTCTTCTAAGAGTTTACAGCCTAAATTTCTATTCTTCCTACTCTGGAAGAAATCGGCCAAGTGATTGTTTTTCTCTGCTCAGGTTCGTCCCAGATATCTTTCATATCATTATAAAATTTATCAAAGATATGATCTGCACCTTCAGCCTTGAGAGTTTTCATTGCTGACCATGTTTTGATGTAACCAATAAGCTGATTAAAATCCCAGTGACATATTATGTTAATTGGAGGCAAAGCTAGTTCAGAAAATGGAAGGTCAAAGTCCTTATAGCCTGTTTCGACATGCTTACGATCTGGCGCCCAAAAGGAATGAATTTCGTCCCAGTAAAATTTCTGGAAACGCTCATTGGCCTCGCCTTCAATATTTAAAATACCATAAGACAGGAGTGCGATAATCGCATCATTGACGGCAACTCTTTTTGCTTCTTTATAAAACACTGGAAGATCAAACCAGTGAGCGGCTTGGGCGGCTATGATGAGGCTGGCTGAGTTATCATCCACTGAGATTTTTTCAGCCGGTTCGCATTTAAAAGTAATTTTGTGGTTAGGGATGGCTTGCCTGATTTGCTCGCCGCTTAAATCAGTAGCGATCACCTTTTCAAACTGCTCTGCCAGACAATGAGAGAATTGCCCCGTGCCGCAACCAACTTCAATGGCAAGATTGTTGTTGGGACAGAGCGCAGCTAATGCCTTTGCACATTCATCGGGGTAAGTTGGGCGATGTTTTGCATAATTTTCAGCGCCTTCAGAAAAAGGGTTCTCAGCCTCACACCTCATTGCTTATCACCTCTTTTTCTTTTTTGAGTTTAGATCTCTTATTCTACTCACCTTTAAACAAAAAAAGCCACTGCAACTTATTGCAGTGGCTTTTTTTAATTCACGGTCTTTATTTAATTAGCGCGGCATTACGAGCCAATAATCAAGATCAAGCATCACACTTTCATGATAGCCATCTTCTGTTTTACCAGGGAAATCAGCGCATGGGTGATTTTTAGCAGCGATTGTTTTAACGCGCAGGGCACCCACATCTTCGCGGCCAGGAATGGCTTCTTTTTCCAAAATTTCTGACCAGGCATAGATTGTGTCTCCGGCAAAGCATGGGCTTACATGGCGGCCACCATTGATGGCTGCGACATGGAAGCCGTTGGCAAGACCGTTAAATGACAGAGCCCTTGCCATTGAAATCACATGACCACCATACATCAAGCGCTTGCCAAAGCGGCCTTGGCTTTCTGTGTGGTTGTTAAAGTGTACTTTTGCGGTGTTTTGATAGAGCCGGGTTGCCATTTGATGTTCAGCTTCTTCGATGGTCATGCCATCAACGTGATCAATTTTCTCACCAACTTCATAATCACCCCATCGATAAGGCGCGCCGGCTAGATCATTATTATAATCACTAATGCTAATCTCTGGTGTTGAGTCAGCGAAATGTGAAGGCTCTACACGTTTTGGCAGTTCAGGTACATCAGCTGTAGGCGCGGGTGAGTTTTCATCTTTTTTGCGCACCATAACCCAGCGCACATAATCAAGAACGATTTCGCCCAATTGATTGCGCCCTGTTGAGCGGACATAAACAACGCCGGTTTTGCCATTTGAATTTTCTTTTAACCCGATAACCTTTGAGGTGGTTGAAACGGAATCCCCAGGGTAGACAGGCTGGGTGAATTTACAATCTGCGTAACCTAAATTCGCTACAGCATTGAGTGAAATATCGGGTACAGTTTTACCAAACACCATGTGAAACACCAATAGATCATCAATTGGAGCGGCTTCATAGCCGATGTCCATAGCAAAACTATCTGCTGATTGTACCGCAAAGCGCATACCATAGAGAGCGGTATAGAGAGCTATATCGCCTTCTGTGATGGTGCGCGGTGTGGCGTGATGCAAAACCTGGCCTACTGAGAAATCTTCAAAATAATTGCCTGGGTTGGTTTTACTCATGGCTCATGTTCCTTATTCAAATGCCTTTTTTCTGGATAAACACATAGACAATTAGTGGAAATTAACAAGGATTTTTTTTATAGGCTTTTGGCTAAGCAGTTTCTCATTGCTTCACAACTCAAACTACCTTGAAATTTTGAGAAAAAGGGGGAGAGATAGAATGCCGTGGTGAAGCTTAATTGCGATCAATAACATCATTGCCATAAAGCCAAATGAGAGCGCAGTGGCAATGGCTGCGCCTTGAATACCATAGATGGGAATGAGATATAGATTTAAAGCGATATCAAGGATCACTGTACTTAAATATATGATTGCACAGCTAACCTGCTGGCCTGTCATCATTAAAATTCGCTCCCCTGGCCCTACAAGCGCTCTGAAAATTAAGCCTATAGCCAAGGGTGCGATGACCACTTCAGCATTCGTGAAGCCTTCACCAAAGAGGGATAAAATTTCTTTATTAAAGGCTATGATAAAGACAATCATAATGATCGAGGGGAAAAATGTAAGACATGCAGAGCGATGAATGATCGAAGTTAGAGCCTCATTATCATTGCTCGCATGGGCTTCTGCGTATTTGCGATTAAAGGCTGAGCCTATGGCAAAATTTAGAAACGCGACAAAGGCCATGATTTTTGTCGCCGCAAAATAAATACCGGTTTGATCGGGCTTTAAGAAATGGCTGATCATCAACACATCAAGATTAAAAAGCAGAAGTTCGAATGATGAAATCATCATCATTGGTAAAGCTGCCCAAATCCAATGGGAAAGCTTATATTCCCTTGCTCCCTTAATCTCGTTTTCAGGAATTTTAGGTCCTGTGACCAAAATTGAGAGAATTAAAGTCAGCCAAATCGTGAGTACGGCTACAGAGATTGCAAGGGTGGCTGAGGCATTAAACCCTATCATAGCAAGCCCTACGACAAGCCCCATCATTGCTATGGGGCGGAAAATGGCTGTTGGGGTGAAGGCTCTAATCATCCAACCATGACTACGGCCAATACCAGATACATAATCTGATAATGCAAAAGCAGGGAGTGCTAAAAGAGCAATCATTAAAGGGTGGATGTAAACATCTGATATAACTTCAAAAGACGAAAACAAATAGAGGCCAAAGAACATAAGGCAACTTGCGCTCATTGACGCCACTAAAATGGTGCCAGCACCTCCCCATATTGCTCCCCTTAAGAGGGCACTTTTTCCGAGAACTCTATATTCTGGGAGTAATCTTTGAATGAGATTATAAAAACCAAAGCTAAGTAATTCACCAGCGATGATGAGGCAAGACCAGACAAATGCGAAAAGGCCGTACTCATATTTTCCTAGCCACCTTGCTAGAAAGACCTGAAGCAGAAAAGTGAGAAATGCACCAAAAATACGCACTCCATAGACAAGAAACGCATTAAATTCGGTTTTGAACTTTCCATTCACTAATTCGGATGATTTGCGTAACAGATCTTTTTTCATTGTATATTTTTATCCATTACCACAAAATCAAACAATATAAATACTCAGACAACTCTCAGTTTATCAGACAAAAGGTTACAAGCAAACAATTTACATTAAAATATGACCATAATTGCATGTATTTACTATGTTTTTTAATTTTAATCTGGCTATTTTTCGTTCTTACTGCTCAGAAAGTTTCATATCTGGATGATATTCTTTGTCCGCAACTGTTTTGATAACCGCCTGACCACATTTCATAGCTTGTTTGCTCTCATCAAAGCTATATTGCGGTGCACCATAAAGCTCCCAGCCCTTGTTTAAGGCGTCCGTTACTCTGTGGCAAAAGCTTGCATCATCCGGGCCCGTTAAAAATCTATATAATTTCATAGCTTATCCTTAAGTTTGCGAACAGTTTTTCGGTCTTTTATGCTTAAGATGTGAGAAAGCCCTTGCATATTTGATCGTTTTAATCGGTCTGCAAGGGCTTAATCAGAAACGTTCATTAGTTAGAGTTAATCAAAAATCTTAACCCTAACTCAGCTTGCCTTTAGGGCTTCAATTGCGTCTGAGATAGCAACTGTACGTTTTGCCATTTCAGCGTGGAGCAGTTCGACCATTTTCCCTTCAACGGTGATGGCCCCTTTGCCTTGGTTTTCTGGCTGCTCAAAGGCTTCAATGATTTTTTTTGCCCATTCAACAGCGTCAGCTGATGGTGAGAAAATTTCATTGCATGGCTCGATTTGACCAGGGTGAATTAAGGTTTTGCCATCCATGCCTAAATCACTACCTTGCTGGCATTCCCTTTTGAAACCTTCTTCGTCTTTAAAGTCGTTATATACGCCATCAACGATATCAATGCCGAAAGCACGGCCAGCTGCGACACAAGTTGAAAGCCAAGCTAACATGGCTTCTCTACCAGGTTTAATGACAGCGCCAGTTTCTTTTGAAAGATCGTTCGTGCCCATGATGAATACAGCTAAGCGGTTATTTTCAGCTGGGCCGCTTTCAGCAATGTCTAGGGCTTTCAGCATAGCTAGGGGTGTTTCCATCATCGCCCAAAGGTCGATGCTTGCATCTGCACCTAAAGCTTTTAACTGGTCACGAACAGAGCGGATGTCATCACCAGATGATACTTTAGGAATGAGGATGGCATTTGGTTTCGCGCTAGCTGCTGCTTTTAAATCTGCCTCAAACCATGGAGTATCTAGACCATTGACACGAATGATGAGTTCTCGCTGGCCGTAGCCGCCAGCTTGCACAGCACTTGCGACCTGATCACGCGCCATATCTTTCATGTCAGGCGCGACAGCATCTTCTAAATCAAAGATGATTGCGTCTGTTGGTAGGGTTTTTCCCTTTTCCAAGGCACGCTCTTTTGAGCCTGGCATATATAATACTGAACGACGCGGGCGAATAGTGACCATTATTTTCTCCATATTTGTGATTTGGCGGCAATTTATCGGGTTATTTATAAAAACGAAAGCCCTATAAAGTATAGTGATACGAATTTTTTCAACGAGAATTTACAAGACTGAATATGGTATTTTAACCTTGCCCTAGCTCTCTTAGAGGATCTGATGACACAAGAACCAGACAAAACTGTGCTTGCACTAAGCTCTGAGGTGGGCGTGGGCGCTGTTGGGCTGACAATCTCGCGTCCTGTTTTTGCGTTCAACCAGATACATGCGATTTGCTTGCCTACGGTTATTCTCCCCTCCAGGCCGGATTTAGGGACTGTTGAGCCCCATATTATTCCAAGCGATACGTTGCGTTTACAACTCAAAGCTCTTTCAAGTGATGGCTGGGATAAGCGCTACAATGGAGTGATGACAGGCTATTTTTCTGATGTTAGTCAAGTTGAGGTTATTGCGGCTCAGCTTATGTCTCTTCGCGTTGTAAACCCTGAAGCGACTATTTTGGTTGACCCTGTGCTTGGTGATTTTGATACAGGGCTTTATGTATCTGAGGAGGTCGCAACTGCCGTGCGTGATTTACTCGTACCGCTAGCCGATGTGATTACGCCTAATCTGTTTGAATATTCCTGGCTTTGCGGGCAAGAGGATATTCCCCTTGATGAGTTACACTCGCACGCCGTTAGTCTTGCTCCTCCTCATATTATCGTCACATCTGCCGAGATTGAGCAGCCTTCAGAAAAGGGTTCACAAGCGCTGATTAAAACAGCTTATCTCACCCAAGATGAGATGGATCTTTTTTCAGGAAATTTTGTGGAAGATATGCCGAAGGGAACTGGAGATGTTTTTGCCTCTCATCTCCTCTCGCGCTTGGTTTTAGGAGATGAAATGAAAGATGCTATTGGCCAAACGGTTCACTATTTAGATGGAATTGCAGACAGGGCCAAAGGCACGAATGCCATTGCCCCTTATCTGCTTTTTAGGCCTTAGCTCCATAAATTAACTGCTTTTGGCGCCTCACAAGCCGTTTTTGGCTAGGAAAACAACGAAATACGGGGTTATTCCCCCATATAAGTTGTTTGACAACGCCAGAAGCGGCTTGTGAGAGCGTCCTTCGGATAAGGCCAATTTGGTCGTCTATAGCGTCGCAAAGCTTTGAAAATAAACCATATTTCCTTCAGTTTTGCTCCTAATATACAACCAAATTGGCTCTTACCAAAAGCAGTTAATTTATGGAGCTAAGGCCTCATCCGAACAAGATTTGAGAATAACTCTAACCTTGTTTTACGAAGATTTTGTGAAACCTTTTCTTTCCTGTTTTAGCCTCTTGATTTCTTGATCAAGTAATCAAGTGAAAGCGGCCCAGCGCCATTGACGATGATGGTAAGCAATGCAACTGCCCAGAGACCGTGAACCACATAAGAGCCTGGGAATACAAAGATCTGTATAACCGCAGTCATGATAAGTAAGCCTATAGCTGCAAAGCGTGAGCCGAGACCAATCCATAGTAAAATCGGCAAGGAGAGCTCAGCATATGTTGCGATGACAGCTAGAAAATCAATCACACCTTCTGGCAGCGGCAAATCTTTGAAATAAATGTCGTTAAAGAGAGATTTTGTTTTGCTTAACACAGCATAATTTTCATCAACCTTGGTCAGCCCTGATTTAAAGAAAGTTAGGCCAACTACAAAGCGTGCTAGTGTGACATAGATCCAGTTTGGTATGCAGCTTAAGCCACAAATAAAAGTATTGATTAGTCCAGTCATTTTTCGTCCCCTTGAATATTATTAATGTTTGTTTTTCTATCAGCCTGTTATTTGATGCCTGTTACGGCTCTCAAGTTAAATAGTCCCGCCAAATTGGCAGAGATGTCGAAAGTTGGTTCTTTTGTGATTGCCTGCTCGACAGACAGGGTAAATGTCTTGCCTTCCTTGAGGCTTTTGACAAATTCATAGGTGCCACTTGAGACTTTGTTTACAAGGACATCTAATTCTGGGCGTAAGATCAATGCAGCTTCGCCTTCCTCCATATCAATCCCCTCTAAATGGCTTGCAGGATTGTCTTGCTGGTGAGCATTCCAGATACTCACTATGGGGAAGCTACTATTGATGAGTTCTAATGTTGGAAGCAGCTCGAACGTTAGATTAGGGAGCTGCTCCTCACTCACTTCTGACAGAACTTCAATTGTCAGAGGCGAGCCATCTGTCCCATGATAGGCACTATTTCGATGCCATTCCAATTTGGCTATTTCACTTAAATAGGGAAGGTGCTCAATGGGAGGGAAGCTTTTTAAAAAGTCTGGGAATTCTTCACCATAGGTGATCATCACAGGTGATTGAGGCAGATGGTTCATTGCGAATTCTTTGGCCAAGGCAGCAAAAAAATCTTCACCTACGATCTCTTCAACAACCGGGTAAGTGCTGGCCAGCACTCTAATTAAGCTTAAGGTGACGTTATTCCTGTACACACCGAAGCGCTTTTTAGGGATGGTATCGCCTTTTAGCTTTTTGATGCCTTGAGGCACATCTAAGTCTAGATCTGAAAGTGCGTTTGAGACCGATGATTGAAGCTGTTGCCACTCACTCATCTTAGGCCACCTGTTCTTTTAATTTCTCTACAGGAGCTTCTGTATTGGTATTGTATTTTTTCAAAACGGCTTCGGCACGTTTTGCTTCATCGAACAAAACATCCCATGTGGGTACGTCGTTGTCCCATTCGATCAAAGTGGCCACTGGGCCTTTTAGGCTGATCGCCTTATCATACAGAGCCCACACATCATCGACGACTTCTCTATCATGCGCGTCAATTAACAAAGGGTTGCCTAGATCATCTTCATCAGGTGCGTGGCCGCCTAGGTGAATTTCACCCACATGCTGCATGGGGAAGTCTTGAATATAATCTTTCGCACTCCGCTCGTGATTGGTGCATGAAACAAAGACATTGTTTACATCTAGCAAGAGACCACAGCCTGTGCGATTGGCAACTTCTGTTAAAAATTCAATTTCAGAAAAATCCTGCTGTTCAAACGCGACATAAGTTGACGGGTTTTCAAGCAACATTTTTTGACCCAATGTGGTTTGGATATGATCGATATGCTCACTAACCGTGTTTAAGGTCTCGATCGTTAAAGGGAGTGGCAAGAGGTCATTGAAAAAGCCAGCTTCATGGGAAGACCAGGCCAAATGCTCAGAAAAGCTTTCTGGTTGGTAACGATCAATAAGGGCTTTCACGCGGGCCAAATGCTCTTTAGATGGAGCCTCTGAGCCACCAATAGACAGGCCGACACCGTGCAAGCTTATGGGGTAATTTTCTCTTATTTTGCTCAAGTAATGATGGGGGGCACCGCCCTCTCCCATGTAATTTTCAGGGTGGACTTCAAACCAGCCTATATCAGGCCTTGTTTCGCAGATGTCTTTATAGTGCTCGCCTTTTAAACCAACGCCGGCCCTAAGTGGCAATCTTGTTTGTTTTAAGTTTTTAGAATTACTCATATGACACCTGCCCTTTTGAGCGCGTGCGCGCGCTTCATTTTTTTAAGTATGGCTAGATATTTCTTAAGTTAAGGAGCTCTCTCCATCTCTTTCAAAAAAGAGTCCGTATATGGAGAGAGCTCACTAAACTTATGGATTGTCGCGATCTAGTGGCTTCAAGCTACCTTTACGACCACCTGGTAATTCCATTTTTTCACATGTGCCTTTTGGTACATATGTCCAAGCGTTACCTTGATAATCAACTGTTGATGTGCCTGCACATGTTGTGCCTTCGCCTGCTGCACAGTCGTTTTTAGCTTTAAGAGAAATGCCAAAGCATTTTTCATTGTCTGCTGCACCAGCTGGTTTGATATCTGCTGCGCCAGAAAGAGCTGTTGCAACGGCACCTGCTAGGATTGCTGCTGAGATTGTAGATTTAGACATGAACGTCTCCTTTTATTTCACTATCATTTACGTCAAAGTTACAAAACTTCTGATCCCACATTTCATTTGGAATATGTCTAAATTAAAGATTTCGGAAAATTTTTTCATTAAACATCTCATAACAAGAGCGTGAGATCACGTGATTAGGGGCTAACCCCGATTTGAACATGTCAATTTATTATAAATTCATTGTCATGCTCAAATCTTTTGTTTTGGCGTGTCTTTTTTCGCAAAACCGGTAACCACTTTTGCGCGACACGCGTTAAAACTTTATGTGATGATTATTTAACCACTCTCTTGGCATGAAGAAGGCCTCTTTCCTCATTCCAGCAACTTATAAACAGTTTTAAGGATGTTCAGAGCAGGGATAAACCAGCAATATTAGTGACTTAGAATGCTTCTCTAGGTTGTTAACCTAGTTAAAAAAGCCAATATTTTCGCTATTGCCAGGTTTGGTTTGGCTGACATCTTTCAAAAGAGAGATTAAGCGGTCAAGGTCATCTAAAGCGCCTAAGACTTCAGCTTGCTTTTTCACCTGAGCAAAATCACCTGGCGTTAAATTCTCAAACTTCAATCCATAGTCTGGAATATTTGTGAAATTGAAGAAGGTTTTATAGGCGAGTGATAGGGCGTCTTTATCCATAAAATTGAACCGAACATGGAATGTGAAACGGCGCAGAGACGCTGCATCCAACCGGTCCATCAGGTTCGTGGTGAAACATACAGGAAGGCTATGCTCTTCCATCCAGGTGAGCATTTCGTTTACTTGCGTTACTTCCCATGAACGAGAGGCTTCCTGCCTTGAATATAAAAAGCTGTCGGCCTCATCAAAAATAAGAAAAGCGTTCGCTTCTTTTGCTTCGAGGAAGGCATCTGCGATTTGTTTTTCTGTTTCACCAACAAAGGCTGAGAAAATGTCTGACGCACGTTTTTGGATCACCTCGAGCCCAAGCTCTTTGGCAAGAAAACGGGCATAAGCAGATTTACCTGTGCCAGGAGGGCCAGAAAGACAAAGTGAGAAGTTGAGTTTGCCTGATGATTTTAACTGCGCTGAGAGATCATGAATATCTCTGCTGGCTTTTGATAATTTTGGATCATAGACAAAATTATCTGGCTTGCGTTTTGCCTGCAGGCCAGACACCGCTCGTGTAATACCTTGAGCTGCACGCTCGACTTCTTTAGCGCCGCCTTTAGAATATTTTGCTACCTTTAAGGCGTTTTCCATAATGGCTGGCGTCGCATCCAGCTTTTGGGCCAGAGTTGAGATTTCTTCATCGCTTAACTTCACACCGATGCGTTTCGCCATGCGCTCAATGATACGGCGGCGCTGCGATGACGGCGGCGATTTTAATTCAAACGCTAAAATCATACGACGCAGAATGGCCGCGTCAATGTCACTGATATTATTAGACGTCCAAAGGATTGGAACCGGGTTATTTTCAAGCAACCGATTGAGGTAAACTTTTGAGCCCCCTCTTCTAATAAGCTGGAGGGCTACATCTTCCATCTCATCAAAAAGGATCGCGGCGTTTTTTGCGCCTTTTAAAAGAGAGATGGCAAAGACCAAATCTGACAAACGCCCTTTGCGATCAACTTCCCCTTCAGCGCCAACATCTTCACCGGCGGCGTAAATTGAAAGGCCTGCTTTTTTAGCGGCGACTTTGGTCAGCTCTGTTTTGCCGGAACCTGGAGGGCCATAGAGCAAAACATTCACACCCTTTGCTTTTTCTGCAACCGCCCCTTTCAAGACGTCACAAATTAAATCACGATCATTTTTGATATGGTCATAATCTGTGAGGTCAATATTTGCGGTGAGAGGTGCGCCAAGCAAAGCTTTGCGCATATCATCGAATTTTTTAAATCTTTGATCCAGGCAGGCATCTAATCTTGAAGTGATGGCAAAGTGACCGCCCGGGCCTGAGAGTTCGCCGCCTTCATTTTTCAATTGCAAAAGACCAGCAGAGACCATGTCACCTGCCGGGCCGGTGAAGCGCTCAACATCGTTAACGCTTAAATCAGTTAGCAATGCAAGCGAACGGCTTAAGGGGCCGATCGATTCCGTCACTGAATTACATAAATATTGCACTTGATCAAAGCGATGAAAGCAGGCAATCAGACCGACAATCTCATTACATTTTGGATCGAGCTCGAGAGCTTTGGTTAGGTTTTTGATGTTACGCCACATGGGCTCAGGCCAGCCGGTTTTTTCAGCTGCTTCTTCTAGCATCTCTAGAATTTCATCACGGTGCTCTAAAAACGCGCTATTAAAATCTGCCTGGCTAAAGCTTGATGAATAGATATTGCCAATCGCGCCGCTTAATTTTTTAGGAAGAGGGAGCGAGAGCATTTCTGTTCTGTCGTTTAGCCAATAGAGGATGTAGCGCGCAGCCCGGGTTGGAATATGGTCTGCACGTAGGACACGGTGTAAATATTTGGCAACTAGCCCGCGTTCTATATCTTCTGATGCCATTAATTTACTCCAGACCTACCGTCTCTCTTATTTGCTCTTAACTAAAGCAAAGCTTATTTATATTGCTAGTTTAAATGTTTTTTTCAATTTGGTTCAAATTAAAAAAAGGGACAGTCACCCATTTCTTACATTAGTTCCGTGCACTCATCAGAATTAATTCTTACAATGGTAAAATTTAACCAAAATACTGATTTGCCATAGGCTTATATCAAGCCTGAAAGACAGAACTTATGAAGATCATTGGTGAATTAGGGGCTAAACCCAATAAATAGGTTTAACCAAGAAATAATGATAACAAGCAAATTGGAACCACCGCTGCTCCCTTGTTATACATAAATAATGGCAAAAAACCTATTGTGCGAAAAATATTTTTTTCAATACCCTCTTGGACAAATGAAGTATAAGTTTTAACTGCATTTAGGGTCTTAATCATACTCTGCTTATTGATTTCATTTTTTTTAAGGGGCACCATCGTGAAATATTGGTTATTTAAATCTGAGCCAAACACCTGGTCTTGGGAAGACCAAAAGGCAAAAGGTAAAAAGGGAGAAGAGTGGGACGGCGTGCGTAATTATCAGGCGCGCAACAATATGCGAGAGATGAAAAAAGGGGATCTTGGTTTCTTTTATCATTCTGTGAAAGAAAAACGTGTTGTGGGCATTGTTGAAGTGTTGCGTGAGGCACACCAAGATTCAACCACCGATGATGAACGCTGGGAATGCGTTGATGTGATTGCTGTGACTGATTTGCCAGAACCAGTGACACTAGACCAGGTTAAAGAAGAGCCAAAATTGGAAAAAATGATTTTGGTGAATAATTCCAGGCTTTCAGTGCAGCCTGTGT
>CAXIBI010000077.1:0-12854 GCA_964022305.1 uncultured Hyphomicrobiales bacterium
AAGAGCCCGCCTGCGTCGTTTGATAATGAATAAGTTATGCCATTGTTTGAGCCGTCCGCGTCTGATGCGAAAGCTGTGATGCCGACAGATGTACCGATGCTTGCGTTTTCAGCGACAGAGTTTGTAGAAGCGTCAGTGTCTGAGATTGCAGAGACGTCAAACTCATCTACATCGTTAATGTTGATGGTGAAGCTTTGTGTGCTTGTTGATCCATCTTCAGATGTGGCTGTGACTTCAATTGTTTGGCTTGTTGCGGTCTCATAGTCGATGGCGCCTGCAACAGTGACTTCGCCCGTATTTGGATCGATGGCAAAGAGGCCGCCTGCGTCGTTTGACAATGAATATGTGATGCCGTTGTTTGTACCGTCATCATCTGAGGCAAAGGCTGTGATACCGACAGATGTGCCGATGCTTGCGTTCTCAGTGACAGAGTTTGCTGTTGCGTCTGTATCTGTGATGGGGCTTACGTCAAATTCGTTAACGTCATTGATGTTGATGGTGAATGGTTCTGTAACTTTATTTCCACCACCATCAATAGCAGTGATGAAGATGTTATGAGACGTTAAACTCTCAAAATCTAAATTGGCTGTGCCTGAAACGACAAGTTCGTTGCCAACGATTTTAAAGTCGCTGTTTGAAATTGGTAAGCCATTTTCGTCTGAGATAAAATAGACAAAAACAGAACCGTCAGCATCTTCTAAATTAAGTGTCGCAATTACAGTGCCTTCAGCAGCATTTTCATCGACGCTGTTGCCAGTTGTAACTAAATCAGGATTAAAGGTTTCTGTTTCCTCGCCAGATGTCGTGCCAACAGGTGTCCCTGTTTCTTCATTTGGGTCATCATCGTTTCCAGCGGTATTCTCTGGTGTTGTTTCACCCTCAGCTATTGTTGAAGGGGTATCTGTGCCTTTTGGTGTATTTGGTGAAGCCAATTCACCAGGTGTTTGGGGTACATCGTTTCCAACAAGTTCTTTTGTTTGTAGTTCTTCGATCGGTTTTTGATTTTGATCGCTCGTTTGCCTTTCTGTTGTTTCAGTTAAAGGCTTTTCTACATCTGAAAGAAGCTTAGATTCTTTCTTTGTTGCTTGTGGGACAAAGTCATCAATTTTCTCGGCTTCTTCTTCTATACCGTAGTGAAGGTTTGGATTTGTGATGTCGGCCCGGGAAATGGATACATCAGTAATTTGTTCATCAAGTGACTTATTAATTAGATTTTCGTAATCGCGCTGACTTTGGGCTTGTGAGCTCGTGCTTTGATTGCCGTTGGATACTGAATTATTGAGACCCTTATCTTCAGTATTCATTGTTGTTTTGTCTTTACTCATCATTAAACCCTAAACATTACTCAGTGTGCCCTAACTCACGATAGGACACGGACTTTTGTAGCATGATGGTGATTTTTGGTTACTGGAGGGTTACTTCTGTCAGTTTAGGGACTTGTTTGTATTTTTATGGTTAAGAATGTTCTAACATATTGGAATGTTTGAATATTTGCTAAAATTCTCTTTTTTTATGCTTTATTGCATTCATTTAGAAGGTTTATTGGTCAATATTTAAAATTTTAATCTTATTTTCGCAGAATAAGTACCTGAAATTAAGTAAAATTAAAACTTTCTAAAACAAGTGTTGGCATGATGATTATGTGAATTTTCTCACTTCGATTTGAGCATAGGTAAAAAATATACCTTTAAGAGTTTTTTAGTTACATTCATGATGCGTGCGCAAAAAAATAAAGATGGATCTACGAGCGATCGTCCTCAAGAGACTCAGATTAAGAAATCTGGGATCAGGGATCGTTTGTGGCCAATTAATATACGTCGTTTGAAAGCTCATGGTATTCCTGGAACAGAGATTTTAAGGATGCCAATGACTATATGGGCGTCATCTATTATTATTAATGTTCTTGGCATTGGTCTTCCTATTTTAATTTTACAAGTTTATGACCGAATTATTCCAAATCAGTCGCTTAACACTCTTTTACTTCTTGGCCTTGGGTTTATCGGGGTGTTGTTTCTTGAGTTTTTGTTGCGGCTTGGCAGAGCATATACTTTGGGTTGGGCTGCAACTCAGTTTCAAATGACCGTTAGCCAGATGGCCATTAAGAGATTGTTAACGGCGCCTTTGGAAGTTGTTGGACAAGATCGGACGCAAACTCAGCTTGATCGCTTAACTTCGATTTCTCGCCTTGCTGATTTTTTTGGCGGTCCGAATAGCTTACTGGTTATTGATCTTCCGTTTGTTATTATTTTGATTGCAACGATGGGGTTAATCGCAGGGAATTTGGTGTTCATTCCTCTTTGTGTGTTGTTGGTTTTTGCTGGCTTGACCTTGAGATATGGCCGTGAACTTGGGGAGCAGTTTGAAGCACGTGAAGTTCAGGATAACAGAACATATGACTTTGTTGGCGAATGTTTGAAAGGTGTTATTACTTTAAAAGGTTTTGCGATGGAGCCTTTTATGCTGCGCCGATTTGAGCGTTTGCAAAATTCCCGTGCGATCACCAATTATAGAACCATTATGGCGTCTACAAGTGCGCAATCTGTAAGTGCGATTTTAGGGAATGTTACGATTATCGCGACTGTGAGTGTGGGGGCTATATTTGCTGTAGTTGGTGATCTTTCTATAGGTACCTTAGCAGCGTGTACTTTGCTCTCAGGGCGCATTATTCAACCCGTTGTCCGTTTTGCTGGCTTATGGTCAGAATTTCAAAAACTTGAATTGGCTTTGCAAGAAGCTTCTGATTTGTTCCGCATTGAACAGAGATCCACTAAATTTATCACTGATGGGCGAGAGGGAGCACCGACCATACAATTGATGAATGTTGGTTTTCAGGAAAATGGGAAATCTATTTTGGGTCCGATGAATTTAACGATTGATGGATTTGAATGTTTTGGTATTACTGGACCGGATAATGAAGCTAAGTCTTTGCTTTTAAAAACAGTTACGGGGTTGTATGCACCGCATTCAGGTGAGGTTTTATGCAATAATATTGATATTCAACATTATCGAAATGGCAATCCTGGTAGTATTGTTATGGTTGGGCCGAAATCGAGTGTGTTTGATGGGACTATTTTAGAGAATTTTACTTTGTTTGGTACAGGTCCAACTGTTGATGAAGTTCGTTGGGCTGCTCAGATGACCGGGGTTGACTATGATATTAATTGTCTGCCTCAAGGTTATGATACACCGATTGGTGATGGCGCAATGGAAAAGTTACCGCAGGGTCTTATAAGGCGTCTCTTGTTAACGCGTGCAATTGCTATGTTACCAAAGGTTCTTGTGTTAGATGAACCGCAAATGTTTTTGGATAATTCTGCAGATAAAAAGATGGTTCAGTGCCTCTCTGCTTTGCGTCATAATATGACGATTATTATCTCAACAATGCGCCCTTCTTATTTCCCTCTTGCTGACCGTATGTTTAGCATAGAGGATGGTCAAGTAACTCAGATTGGTGGAGCAAATCACTCTCATTATTCTCAGCAGGGAAGTGTTGAACTTCCAAAAGGAGCATGATGATGAAAGATTTAAATGGAAAAATCCCCTCTCAGTTAAATCACACTTTTATCAGTGGTGATGATGTTGCGATTAATCAGGTGCATGAACAATATTTGTTACTGCAGCAGCATTATGGGACTAAGACTGAAGATGGTAAGGCGCACTTCACTCCTTATGAGAGATGTTTGCATCGTTTGGTTGAAATCTTACCGTGGAGTGGTGATCAGCGACATTTGATGGAGGCCCTTCCTCATTTAGAATCACTTGATGATATTCATTCATTGCAGGCTGTTCTGTTAAGAATCGGCCAAATGACTAAGCGTAGACATGTTCGGTATTTAAAATACGCTAAAAATATTTTCCCATGCATTCTTGATTTTAAACAAGGCCCTATTCTTCTCACTGAGGATTTGGGGAAGGGTGTCTATAAAGGGTTTGATGAAGAGGGCAAAGAGTGTGAGTTTAAGTGGTCTCAACTTAAAAAAGCTGATGCGCTTTATCTAATTCAGGCTGAGGAAGATTTACTTGGGGTCGAGACGGTTGCCTCTGGATCATGGTTTAAAGCTGCGCTGAAAAAAATGCGTCGCCCGATTGTTGCGACTTTGTTTTTAACTTTCATTGCTAATATTCTCACGCTTGCTACTCCGATTTATACGATGAATGTTTACAACAAAGTGATTGGTAGTCAGGCTTTGGATACGCTTGGTTATTTCTTTGTTGGAATTTTAATCGCTGTTTGTGCGGAAATATTAATTCGACGTGAACGAGGGCGAATTATTGCCTTTATTGGTGCACGGATTGATGCTGAAATCACTAACCACGTGTTTAAACAAATATTGACCTTGCCTCTTCAAATGACTGAATCTGCATCTGTGAACAAGCAGATTGTACAATTTAGACAGTTTGAATCTATACGTGACTTGCTTACCGGAAACTTGGCAAGCACGCTGCTTGATTTACCGTTTCTGTTTATCTTTTTTGGGGTGATTGCTTACCTTTCTGGTTGGTTAGCGCTTATACCCTTTGTTTTGCTTTTCATTTTTGGTGTCGTGTCGATGCTTTCATTGCCGGTAGTTCGGCAACGTGGGCGTAAATCTGGACATGATCGGGCTCAGTTTAACCGAATGTCTATGGAGCTTGCGAACAAGATGCAGGCGATACGTGAGTTAGGTGCTGAGGAGTTGTGGTTGGCGCGGCATAACCGAGTTTCTACTGTTTCTGCTCATAGTATGTTTTTATCTCGCTTTTTTGAAACATCGCTTCAATCAGGAGCGCAGATTTTGGTGATGCTTGCTGGCTTAGCAACGATCTCGATCGGCGCTTATTTTGTGATTGATGGCACAATGAATACAGGTGCCTTGATTGCGATTATGATGATTGTTTGGCGGATTTTAACTCCTATTCAAATTGCGTTCCTTTCTTTAAATCGGATAGGTCAATTAAGACAAACAGTTAGACAACTTGATCGCTTGATGACAATCAAACGGGAGAGACGGTTTAAAGGGCGCCCGAATTCGCTTAGAAAATTTGAGGGCAATGTTAAATTTGAAAATGTTAGTTTTCGATATGGTCCGCGCTCTGAGCCAGCTCTCAAGGGTGTGAGTTTTGAGATTAAGCATGGTGAAGTTATCGCGGTTACAGGTGCAACTGGCTGCGGTAAATCAACCATTTTAAAAATGATGTTGGGGCTCTACAAACCTCAAGCAGGGCGTATCTTTTTGGATAACATTAATATTCAGCAATTGGATGTTGGTGAAGTTCGCTCATCCATGGGCTATATGCCACAAGATATCTCAATGTTTTATGGTTCGCTTGCTCAAAATATGATTTTGGGCAATCCGACGGCAAATAGGGATGAGATCCTATCGGCTCTTGAAAAAGCTGGTATCATGAATGATGGACCGCTTTTAGAGCATGGATTAGATCAAGCTATTCGCGTTGAAAAATCTGAATTGAGCGAATCTGATCTTGCTTCTATTGCTTTGGCCCGCTCTTACCTGATTGATGGTCCGTTTTTGCTCCTTGATAACCCAGGGGTTTATTTGGACCATGATGCAGATAAGCATTTTATCAAGCAGTTAGATCAATTCAGAGGACGTCGAACAGTTATCTTGGTAACAAACCGGCCTAGCCATATCAAAGCATGCGATCGTATTTTGCAATTTCATGCTGGGGCTTTGGTGAATGATGTTCCTGTAGAGGCCTATATAGAGGCAATGAAGAATGCGCAGAGTACCGGGTAGTATCTAAAATGTTTAATTTTAGAAAGGTGTTTTAAAGATTTTTTATTTAAACCTAGAGATCGATTAGTTTTTGTACGGAAAAATTTATAACTTATGACAAATGTGCATCAGAAAAATTTGGCGTTGCCAATCGATATCCAAGGCGGAGAATGGGATTATTTCTTTCTTCGTATGACAGGATTTTTGTGTCTGTTTTTCTGTTTGGTTATTGGTGGGGCGGCGATCGCTCCTTTATATGAAGTCGCTATGACTGAAGGCAAGGTTGTTCCTGTTGGCTCTGTTGTTCGTGTTGAGCATTTTGAAGGTGGGATTGTCAAAACAATTAAGCGCAGGGCTGGTGAAACGGTTAAAAAGGGAGATATTATTCTCTCCCTTACGCCGGCGGCAGCTGTGAGTGAACAAGACCAATTGGCGGCGCGCTATGTCAATTTGAATATTGTTAAAATTCGTTTGAATGCGCTTTTGAATGATGAAGAGCCAGACTTTGGTAAGTATTTGAAAAGTCATCCTAAATTGACGTCTGATCATATGGCTAACTATCGTGATGAGAAAGATACACTTTCTCATACAATTGGTAGTTTAACGGCGCGGGTTAATCAAAAGGCTGCAGAAGTGCGGGCAAATGAGCTTGAAGTAAAAAGCCTGAAAAGCCAATTGGCCATTCATAAAGAACAATATCAATTAAGAAATTCATTAGTGAAGGATGGCTTCACGACGAGAAACTCATTTCTTGAGGCCAAAGCTAAGGTTGCAAACACAGAGGCTCGTGTTGCTCAACTCGAAGGGCAATTGCTTTCAACTGTTAATGCGCTTTCTGAAGTTGAGTTGCAGCTTTCTGAGGCGATTTCTAAAACCCGGCAAAAATGGTCTGGTGAGTTAACGCAGACATCTGCGAGTATTTCTGAGATTGATGCTGCGATTGGTAAGGCAGAGGACCGGGTGAACCGGCTTGATGTTCGCGCGCCAATTTCTGGGATCATTCAAAGTTTGAGCCCTAAAACTGTGGGGGAAGTGATTAACCCAGGTGATTTGGTTGCTGAACTTGTACCCGAGGGGAATAAGTTGCTGGCTGAGGTTAAGTTAAAACCTGAAGATGTAACCAATGTACGACCTGGGCAAGAGGCACGTATTACAGTTACTGCTTTTGATACAAAAGAGTTTGGCACCATAGATGGCAAGGTTTTGAGTGTATCTCCTTCTACCTTTAAAAATGAAAAGGAAGAGGAATATTACGAAGTTCGCTTGAAATTAGATAAGCTTAAATTTCGCAGGAAAGGTGTTGATCACCCTGTTTTACCGGGCATGATTGTCCAGGCGGAGTTAATTAAGGGTGAGCGTTCAGTGCTTCGTTATTTACTGAAGCCGATCTTTACTGCCTTTGATAATAGTTTTGGTGAACATTAGGGGCTGTGGCTCATAGTAATTTCCTTACTAAATTGTTTCAAAATGAGTATTTACTTAATCTAAATTTAATAATGACACACGTAGAGTGAAACTATGTGTGGCTCCCTTCTTTAGGGAGAGGAATTATTATTTGGAGTTGAGAATGTTTCTCATTTTGCGGCGATCTTACCTTTTGATTGCAAGCTTACTTACGCTCATGTTTTTTAGCGCCCTCATTTTGGTGTTTGGTCCCACTAAATTAGGGTTTGCGGATCAATTTGAAGACTTGCTTGGTGAAGCCGTTACGCAAGGCACTCAGGTTGACGCTGCACGCGCTCGTAAAGATGCAGCAGAAAGCTCTGTTCGCAAAGCTTGGTCTAAGTTTCTGCCCTCTGTTAAGGCTTATGGGGACTTTGGTCATTCACGTAATAATGCTTTGGGGCGTATGAATGGTAACCGTACAAGCTATGATAGCAGTGAATATGGTGTGTCAGCTTCTCTTCCCATTTACAAAGGTGGCGCGAATTACCACGGCCTTAAAGAGGCTAAGGCGAGTGCGATCGCTGAAGGCCATAGTTTTGTTGAGACAAAACAAATTCTCTTACTTGATACTGTGCGAGCGATTTTAGGGATTATTCGTGACCGGGAAATTGTTCACCTTCAGAAACAAAACCAAAATATTGTTGGCACCATCTTGCGGACAACACAGTCTCGTTATGATGGGGGCGAAGCTACGCGCACAGATATTGCGATTGCTGAGGATCAATATTTTGCAGCTCAATCAGTTTACACTCAGGCCATTGATAATCTCAATTCGAATGAGACAGAATTTAAACGTATCATTGGGCGCAAGGCTGGGCGTTTGTCATTGCCTCGTGGATTGCCGTCTCGCTTGCCAAAAAGTTTAAATGAAGCAATTGCTTTGGCTGAGCAACAAAATCCGCAATTACTTTCAGCTATTTTTCGCAGTGAAGCGGCTGACCATTCTTTGAAAGCGTCCTACGGTGGGTTTTTGCCAAGTGTGGACCTTAATCTCGATTATAAAGAAGAGCGTTATCATGGCGCTGAGATTAATGATGATAGTGATTTAACAGTTAAGCTCAATTTCACCGTCCCTCTCTTTAAACCTGAGGCTTATTCTTCTAGTCAGGTAAGCCGTCATGTTGCACGCCAACGGCAATTTGAAGCGCGGGATGCGCGTTTGACTGCAAAGGCGATGGCAACTGTTGCCTGGCGGAGTTATCACACAGCACAAAAACGTTATCGTTTGGCACTTGTGAGAATTAAAGCAGCGAAAGAAGCTTCACGCGGTATGCGCCGTGAACTAGAAGCAGGCCAGAGAACGGTTCTTGATGTTTTGGATACGCAAGAGCGTTTGGTGCAGGCTAAGGTACAAGCTTCGAATGCGAAATATGAGCGTTATATGGCGGCTCACTTATTGCTCTCAGCGATCGGCCGACTTGATACGACAACCAGCAATGTTGCTCAATTAAATGAGTATGTTCCGGCATCTCGCGCTCGTTCAAAATATAAACGTGATCATGGTTGGCAGACTGCTTCAATAAAGTCGACTAAAAAACGATCGAAAGTTACTCATAGAAAACACCCGCGTTCAATTGATACTGGTGTTGCTTCACTGAAGAAGGAAACATTGGGGCGTGCCTCTGATAAATCAGCATTTTATATGCAAGCCTGGAAGGCGCCGGCTTTGCCTGTTTTGAAACCTAAATTAGCTGAGCAATCAACGACCCAGCCTTTGCCAAAATTAAAACCCCGTAAAATCGTGCAGCCTAAAAGGGATGCTCCGAAAATTCTGAAGAAGAAACCTATTGATATATTGCCAAAGGATCAGAAAAAAGAATTGCTGATGCGGAGAGGGATTTATAGCAAGTTACAAAAACAAGAACCACTCTCAAATGATGAGATTGTGACAGGATCTGTGAAAAAGGTGCAAAAGAGACCTGCTCCAATTCCGCAGTTAAAATCAAAAGAAGTGGTTCGTTTAAAAGATAAAACTGAAAAGAAAGTTTTACATCAAAAAAGCTATGGTTTTGTGCAGCGTTCAGTTGAAGTTGCTGTTTCAGATGAACGTCATCAGGCTTTTGCTGTTCACAAAATCCCTCTGCCGATTAAGAAATCAATTTACTCAGAAGACCTTGTGACAGGTAGTTTGAACTCTCGGCAAGAGCGCCCTAAAGAGCCTCTTAAAAAAGAGGTCTATCCGGCGACATATCAAAATCGTTTTGCGGTTTGGTGGAATGGTCAGGTAGATAAGGTGTTGGGCCCTAGTGGGCGTGAGAAGCCAGTTTTGGTTGATGTTGAAGAATATCGCAAACACCGAAAAGAAGCTTTGAAAAAGTAAGAAAAACCCCTCAAATGATTTTGAGGGGTTTTTTATTTAATAGGCAATTTTAAAGAGCAATTTTAATCCGTAACTGATAGCTCCTAGAGTTAGCACGCCGCCAATCCAGAGTAGTAAAAACCATAGGGTTCTTTTACCCCAATTGGAGTTTTTGCTTGAGCTCTCATCATTATTTTTATCAGCCATACTCAACTCTTTTTAGTGCTCCTTCAGTTGCCCACTAGGCAACCGTCGCATTTAGTGGTGCTTCAGGTTGCCTTTTCTTTGCTTCAGATGCCCACTAGGCATCCGCAAGAAACAACCGCGCTATTTAGTGGTGCTCTAGTGATAGCCATCATGTTTTGTCACTTTGCCTCTAAAGACCCAATAGACATAGGCTGTGTATCCTAAAATTACAGGGAGTAAAGCCAGTGTGCCATATAGGAGGAATGAGAGGCTTTCTGGTGGGTTAGCGGCTTGCCAGATGGTGAAGTGGCGCGGCACAATATAGGGAAACATGCTAATGGCAAAGCCGATATAAGAGAGAATGAAAAGCCCTAAAGTAGATAGGAAGGGGTAATATTCGTGTCTTGATTTAATGGATGTAAATAAGACGGCCCAGCACCCTAGAACTAAAATAGGAACGGGGGCTACGAACATAATATTGGGCCAGGAGAACCATCTCTCGGCAATGTCAGTATCAAGAAAAGGTGTCCAGAGACTGACAATCCCAACAAAGCCAAAAACGATGGTGGCGATAGGCATAGTTACTCTGTACATGTCATATTGCAACTCACCTTCGGTTTTCATAATTAGCCAACAAGCGCCTAGAAGTGCATAAGCTGCGACAACAGCTAAACCAACTGTTGCTGTAAAAGGTGTGAACCAGTCAAACCATCCGCCACTATAGGCTCGGCCTGTGATTTCTATTCCTTGAATGAAAGCGCCTAGCATGACGCCCTGGCAAAAAGCTGCAACAGTGGAGCCGGCTGCAAAGGACCACTCCCACCAATGACGATCGCTTTCATCAGCGCGCGCGCAAAATTCAAAGGCAACTCCTCTAAAGATGAGACCTAACAACATGGCGATAATGGGTGCGTAAAATGCTGGCATCAGTGTGGCATAGGCTAAGGGGAAGGCGGCAAAGAGGCCGCCGCCGCCAAGGATGAGCCAGGTTTCATTGCCGTCCCATACAGGAGCGATTGTGTTCATCATGACATCTCTGTCTTCTTTATCTTTAAAGAGAGGAAAGAGGATACCAACACCGAGGTCAAAACCATCTAGAACAACATAGAGCAAAATTGCTGTAGCGATGAGGATGGCCCAGATAAAAGCGAGATCAAATTCCATAAGCTTGTGTCCTCATTTAGTGTTGAGCTGCGGCTGTTTGAGCCGGGTTGATTTTCATTTGGCGCAAGATGTAGATGATGCCTGGGGTAAACACCAGAAAATAGACAAAAACCAATGCTAAGAGCGAGCCCCAAATGCCTGGCGAGGCGATTGGGGATATGCTTTCTGATGTACGCAGTAAACCATAGACCGTATAGGGTTGGCGGCCCACTTCAGTGACAAACCAGCCAGCTAATACAGCGATAAGGCCAGATGGTCCCATAGCCAAACATGCTTTGAAATAAAGAGGGTGGTTATAAAGTCTGCCGGTTAACCGCAAGATAAGGCCGATAAGACCAATGGCGATCATGGCCATGCCAATCCCGACCATTATTCTAAAACTCCAGAAGACCAGGGGTACGTTTGGCCAATCTTCCTTGGGCCATTCGCTGAGGCCTTTTACTTCCTCATCCCATCCATGTTTAAGGATCATGGAGCCAAGTTTTGGGATTTCAATAGCGTAGTCAACTTTACCCGTTTCCATATTGGGAAGACCAAACAGAATTAATGGTGCGCCTTTTTGGGTATGGAAGTGTCCTTCCATAGCGGCAACTTTTGCGGGTTGATGCTCGATGGTATTGAGGCCATGCATGTCGCCCGCAAGAAGTTGAAGCGGGGCAACAATTGTTGCCATCCAAATCGCAAGGGAGAACATTGTTCTAGCGTGTTTGTTGGCGCTGTCTTTAAGCAAGTGAAAGGCTGCAACCGCTCCAACAATGAAGGATGTTGAGAGATAAGCCGCCAAGACCATGTGGACCAGGCGATAAGGGAAAGAGGGGTTAAAGATAACTTCGAACCAATTAACGGGTATGAATTGTCCGACCTCATTAAAACCGTAACCGGCGGGTGTTTGCATCCAGCTGTTTACTGAAAGAATCCAGAAGGCTGAGAATAATGTGCCAATGGCGACAAGAGCGGTTGCTGTAAAGTGCAGGCCTTTACCCACTTTATCCATACCAAAGAGCATGATGCCAAGAAAGCCGGCTTCAAGGAAAAAGGCACTTAAAACTTCATAGCCAAGAAGAGGGCCTAGAACAGGTCCTGTTTTATCTGAGAAGACACTCCAGTTGGTGCCAAATTGATAGGACATGACTAATCCAGAGACAACGCCCATACCAAAGGCGATGGCGAAGATTTTTTTCCAGTAATGGAAGAGATCTATGTATTTGTCTTTGCCAGTGATGAGCCACAAGCCTTCTAAAACAGCGAGGAAACTTGCAAGGCCAATTGAAAAGGCTGGAAAAACAATATGAAAGGCAACGGTAAAGGCGAATTGGATACGGGCTAATAAAACAGCGTCAAAATATTCGAGCATGCATTCTTCCTTGCTTTCTTTTTGCCCTCTTACTCTCTTGAAGGGGTAGGGGTGGATTTTAACTCACTTCTTGCCTGAGTATAGGGGGTATTGAAATGTGACCAAATGACTTTTTTGGAGCTGTTCATTTAGACATTAGGCTAAGTTTTATGTTTTTTTCGAAATTTGACGTCTTTGATAAATTTCAACTCAGCTCATTTGCGTAGCCATTGCGAGGGATTGGGGCAACTGTTGAGCTTAAAGTGCTTGGCTTTGGCCTACTTGCCTTGCTTTCACCTTGACGAGGTTTGCTTGCCAAGTTAGTCGTGATTTAAGATTTATGGTTAATTTGTGAGCTGAAGCGTTTGATTGGCTTGTTTTTTATTAGCCAGGTTTTTTTTGATTAGTCGTGTTGCGTAAAGTTTAAGGGGTACAAGATGGCACAATCTCAAAGCGTTATAAAAGAGAAACGTACGGAATTTTCTGGTTGGGGGCGTGTTATTGATTATTTCTTTGGCCGAAATACATTAATCGGCATTGCTTCACTGATGCTGCTTGCGATTTCAGGTTATGCGACCTGGAGCGGTATGAGCGACTTTATCCTTGGGGTGCAAACAAGTGGTGTTAGCCAGGGCAGAGAAATTCCTGGTGGTCTTTCTGTTTCTAACGAAGCGTTGGTGATTGCCATTGTGGTGGCGCTTACTTTTTT
>CAXIBI010000078.1:0-12833 GCA_964022305.1 uncultured Hyphomicrobiales bacterium
AGACGGACCCATAGCTCAGCTGGATAGAGCGCTGCCCTCCGAAGGCAGAGGTCGCACGTTCGAATCGTGCCGGGTGCGCCAGTTCTTTTCAGAAATGGCCGTTCCCTCAGAAAGAAATCCGTTCGGACTTTGTTCGATAAGGTGCGCCAGTTCACCCAAATCACTTAATCAAACAAATAAGCCCCCAAATATAACATTTAGTTCTGTTTATTATTTTCAATAAAACGCCTTAGTGTAATTTTTGAGTACATTCCCAAGGCCATTTTTTTGTGGGAAAATGAATATATAAAGAAATCTAAATTTACGTAATAGGAGCTATACGTCTAGTTTAGACCTATAAAACAAAAGGCATACTTAAAAATTTATCACCATGCATAACGAAGAACTCAACGAATCCGTCATCATCATGCTTGATGACAATATAGACGAAATCTTTATCACAAGACGAATAGTTAGAGGGGTAGGGTTGGTCAACCGGTTCATTAGTGAGCAAAATTCAGAAAATTTAATTCAGACATTAGACAAACAAGTGCAACTTGGTGTGAATAAGGAAAGCTTCATTGTGCTCCTAGATATAAACATGCCACGCATTAATGGTTTTGAAGTATTAAAAACAATTCGCTCTCACGCCTCATATTCTACCATTCCAGTCTTTATGTTATCCGCTTCAGATGATAGTGAAGATCGCGAAAAATCAGAAGAATTAGGAAGCAATGGTTTTTTGGTAAAACCATTTAATCAAGATCAGTTTTTTAACGCATTAAAAAACGTACCCACTATAAAACAGCAACTCATGCAATAAATAGATACAGATAAATATTGTCTTTAGAGCAAACAAATCACTCAGTGGAGTTTCGTAACCCCTCGAACAATACGCCTTCTCGTCAGTAAACGTTTCAACACATCAACTTGCCCTGCCTCTATATTTACGACATACTTTCAAGCTATTAAAAGCTTTCCATTGTCAGTCGTAAAACGATAGAGACCCTACATGCTCAATGAAACAAAAACACTATCAGCAAACCTAGCAAATCTAACCAGTTTCATTGATCAAAACATACTCACCAAAACAATGGCGATAGAAATCGCCATCATTGCATGCGCACTTTTTCTCGGATGGCTAATCTCTCATCTTTTATTCTCAAGAGCAGAAAAAACTCTACAAAAAGAAAAGCACAAAAAACTAACCAATAAATTTGCCAAATATCACAAACAAATCCGTGAAATCAGCGCTGTTCTTTGGCCACTTATCACAGGGACTATTTTATGGAGTGTCTATAAAACACTCCCCTCTTCAGAAATTTATCTAGCAGGTATTCTCAGCAAAGCAATCCCTTTTCAAGCTGTGAGAATAACTGCCATTTTATCACTTTCATGGGCGCTGATCCGCTTTGCGTCTATTTTCATTAAATCACCTGGCTTATCCAGACTATTTGAAAGTGTAACCTGGGGAACTGCCGCCCTTGCCATACTTGGTTGGTTATTTCCCTTAATCAACACCCTAGATACAGTTGGTATCAAATCTGATAGCGTTAACATCTCTGTTTGGCGTATATTCCAAGTCATTATCTTGCTGGGCCTTTTATTTTGGCTTGCTGGCCTCACATCGAATTTCATTAGAAACCGCTTGCAAAGAAGCACCTCCATCGCCCCCTCACTCAGAGTGTTATTCAGTAAAATATCATCCTTCATTCTTTATACAGCAGCCATAATCTTCGCCCTCAATACAGTTGGAATAGATTTAACCGCTTTTGCTGTTTTCACAGGAGCATTGGGTGTTGGTCTAGGCTTTGGTTTACAAAAAATAATATCCAATTTCATCTCAGGCATCATTCTCTTGCTTGATAAATCCTTAAAGCCCGGCGATGTAATCGAGGTCGAAACAGGCAATGGCATAACCTATGGCTGGGTTGAAAAACTAGGCCTACGCTATACATCAGTGACCACAAGAGATGGCACAGAAACCCTGATACCAAATGAAACATTCATAACAAACCCAGTAACAAATTGGTCGTTCTCAAATTCAAAAGTAAGACGAAAAATGCCGATTGGCATTGCCTATAACACCGATGTTGAAAAAGCCATGGAACTCTGCGTCGAAGCCGCCAATTCGATTGAAAGAGTAATCGATGAGCCAAGCCCTGTTTGTCAATTACGTGGCTTTGGTGATAGCTCAGTTAATCTTGAAGTTCGCTTCTGGATAGGTGATCCGCAAAATGGCGTGAAAAATGTAGAAAGTCTGGTGAACCTAAAAATTTGGAAATTATTCCAAGAAAATAATATAGAGATCCCATTCCCACAAAGAGACGTAAACTTACGCTCTATTGATGGTACACCCTTAGAAATTAATGTAAAAGAAAAGAACCGAGAATAAAAAACTCAACTTAACGGTGCAGCACACTCATGCATAAATTTAACGGCTGAAACATCAAACCCACTAAAGCGCGAATTACTTAAAACCAGTTTGCTATTCGCATCTTCAATTTTCACCCAGCGAAACTCTTCCATCGGCACACCCCTAGCATTAACAATGCCGTCCAGTTCAAGTGCTAAGAAGTTATTATGTTTTGAAACAGTCTGATTAAAAGCAACGCGGTACCAAGGACCTTTGCCTCTCTCATCATCCGTCACATAAACATTAAATGTCTCATTCCAATTTATATCCGAGCGTGGTTCATGAATGATAATATCAGGCCCCTTACCATTCTTGAAACATTTATGCGGCCCAACAACCACATAACCTTCATGCCCCAAAGTCAATGAGCCTTCTAAAGTTGCTTTGGGGCATCCAAGAACACGTCGAGCCGGGTTTACCAACCGAGACATATGCAAAGATTTTGGTTCTCTATATTTTTTCCCAAAATCCATCGACAAAGGCCCTTTTAATTTGATCCAATAACCAGCAACAAATTCATGGAGTTGGCTAGCATAGACACCTTTTTTATCTGGCGTATCAATTGGGCAAGCCGCATGCCCTACTGCTGAAAACAGCAAGCTCATCAGAAAGAATAGAGAGTTAATAATGATCGGTCTCATAAATAAAGAGCTCCCAAAAATCATCAAAATAAAACTATACCCCGATAATTAAATTTCTCAGAGTAAATTCATTAAACTTTACAGCCTCTGATCTCTAAAAAATGTAAAATAAATGTAAGTTTAAAAGAACAATAAAAAAGGTTAGCAACCCAAGAGGTAAACCCCATGAATTGCTAACCTGGAAAAGAATGAAATAGAACTAAATTTAATTTTTAAAAATGCTCGATTGAAAAAACATGTTGTGTGTCTTTCAAAGGAGCATGACATTCAGCACATTTTGCTAAATCTTTTTTGGCAACTGATCCATCAGGCTTAAAGGTTGCGAAATCCCAGTCACCATTATTCAGGTCACCTTTCCACTTTTTCCCAGCGCCTTGAATTTTTTCCATAACAGCAACAACAGCTAATTTACCCTCTAAACGGCGACCAAGCGTACTTTCAATCACATCACCGTCTTCATCTTTTTTCGCTTTATAGACTTCTGCAGTGAGCACAGAGCCATAAGGAAATTTACCGTCCTTTTTCATGCCCTGAACAGCAATATCATTCGCATAAATACGAATGGTCTGGCCATCATTCGGCGCAACACGGTCACCCGTGTAATAAAGCGTATGTTTTTTATAGTCTTTTGGAAATTGTATTTCGGTTTTTTTATCGTCTGCAATTGCCCCAGCTGCACCAAGAGCAAATGTCATACATAGTAAAACTAGTAGGCGTTTCATTTATGACTTCTCCGTTGATTATCTCAAAAGCTTCTATTAAATTATTTTTATTATGCAGCTTTAATTAAGCACAAAAAATCAATAATGACAATATTTATTGTCATTATTGACCTTAAGTAGTGTTTTCTATAATATTAATCGAATTAAAACAACCAGCCGGATATACAATAAGTCTATGACAACGAAAGATAAAATTCTGAAGACCCTACGTGAAAACCCACGGACAATTTCGGAATTAGCAAAAGAATTCGGCCTAGCGCGAACGGCAATCACCACCCAACTTGATCGCTTAACATCAGATGGATTAATCGAAAAAGGCATCATGCGCTCTAATAATGGCGCAGGAAAACCAGCACAGGAATATAAAACGGTTGTAGGAACAGAGGACTTTGGCTCCTCAGCATACCTCCCCTTTGTACAAACCCTTTTAGAGCATTTACCCAGCCATCTAGACCAGAAAGACCGCAAAAAACTTCTAGAAGCCGTCGGCAAAAATATGGCTGCAAAAGTAGGTCTTCAGGGAAAGAAGGAAACCGACAAATCCCTTGAAGAAAAAATTGAAGCAGCCATAGCGATTGTGAATGAATTAGGCGCCACCGCTAAATTAATCGATTCTGGCGATGAAATCCTTGTCCGCAACATCACCTGCCCCCTTGCCAGTGCCGTGCGTAGCGAACCTTGCGTCTGTGATGCTGTTGCGGCCTTTTTCGAAGAAGCTACAGGCTCTAAAACCAAAGCAGCATGTGAGAGAGGCGAAAACCTCGTCTGCAGATATCTGATAAAAAAATAAGCCTTTCACATAAAATCATGCACCTGATGGCTCAATAGCCCAAATTCATGAAAAAGGCTGCTTCCAATTATCCTCTTTCCTGCCTTGTATAAAACCATTAGCCTAATTTGAAACTGAAGAGACTATTCGATCTTAAATTGAACAAGGCCAAACTCATTGAAAGACCTTATAGAAGCCAAAGAAACAATTACAAAAATTTGGTATGAAGCTGTCAATCATGTCAAAGGCGAAAAAGCTGTTCAAACATCTTTAGAAAACACCTCCATCCCCAAACCAGATCAAATCCTTGCCATTGGCAAGGCCGCCCCTTCAATGATGAAAGCCGTGATTACTCACTACCAATCAGAGCAAAATCTCATCAACGGTCTGGTTATCACCAAATATAACCACAGTGAAGATTTGCCGTCCCATATCAAACAATATGAATGCGGCCATCCCATCCCTGATGAAAACTCTCTACAAGCCGGCCAAGCTGCATTAAACCTAGTCTCTTCAATGCAAGAAGATACTCATCTCCTACTCCTTATATCTGGCGGCGCATCCTCAGTGGCAGAAGTCCTCAAAGAAGGCACTGAAATAAATGACTTGCTTACACTCAATACAGAACTTTTAAAATCAGGTGCTGACATTGAAACAATCAACACTAAGCGAAAAGCCCTCTCCAAAATCAAAGGCGGCAAACTACTCGCCAATTTCAAGGGTAAGAGCATCCACGTCCTAGCCATCTCAGATGTTCCAAACGGTAATCTAGAAGTTTTAGGCAGCGGCATTGGCAGCGGTTACTTAATCAATGAAAAGCAAACTAACTATCAATCTTTGCTGGCTGCAACCAATGAAACCGCAAGGCAAAAAGCTGAAATGGTCGCTAAGCAATCTGGTTTGAAAGTGATAGAAAACAGTGAGTGCCTCTATGATGATATCATTCCCCTCTCAGAGGCCTTAAGCGAGCGATTAAAAAATGGCCCAAATGGCATTTATATTTGGGGCGGTGAACCAACAGTTAAACTTCCCGAAAATCCCGGCAAAGGCGGCAGAAACCAGGCCCTAGGCCTACTCCTCGCTAAACACATTCAAGGTGAAGACAATATCGCCATGTTAGTCGCCGGAACCGACGGCACAGACGGCCCAACAAACGCAGCTGGTGCAATAATAGATGGAAACACGTTTTCAAATGAAAGTTCAGCCCTAAATGCCATCAAAAACGCCAATGCAACCCCTTACCTGAAGTCACAAGACGCTCTCTTTACATCTGGTCCAACTGGCACAAATGTCATGGATCTCATCATTGCCTTAAAATACTAATATTTCTCCTTAAACTACGAACTTTACAATGTTTTATAAACAAGTGAACAAGTCATATTGTTTGTAATGATCTTCATATTGCTTAAGCAAAGCAATTCACTTAGGATCGCCGAAATCAAAATGATAATGAACGAGGTATCAGATGGTCAGGTTTTTTCTTATTTTTAGTCTTCTAATTGCAAGCACTACCATTGCATCCGCCAGAACCTGCGGTAACACTGCAAAAGGGTTTAACTCCTGGCTGGTCGAATTTAGAAAAGACATGAAAGCACAAGGCTTTTCTAACAGCACCCTCAATAGCTCTCTTAGAGGTGTGAAATATAATCACAGAGTCATCCGCCTCGATCGCAGCCAAAAATCATTCAAACAAAGTTTTGATGTGTTTTATGCCCGTCGTACCAAAGGCATGGTCCGCATTGGCCGTAAAAAAATGAAACGCTATGCCAAAACCTTTAAACGCGTTGAAAAGAAATATGGCGTGCCCGCCCCACTTCTCACCTCTATTTGGGGGTTAGAGACAGCCTTTGGCACCTTCATGGGCAAGAAAGACATCATGAGCTCACTAGCCACATTATCCTATGATTGCCGCCGCTCTAAATTCTTCACAGCTGAACTCGTCGCTGCCTTAAAAATCGTTGAAGATGGTCACTTAACCCGCAAACAAATGCGCGGCGCTTGGGCCGGTGAAATTGGCCAAACCCAATTCCTTGCCACCCGCTTTGTTGACTACGCCATCGACTTTGACGGTGACAACAAAATTGATCTTTACCGCTCTGTACCAGATGTACTGGCCTCAACAGCCGCTTGGTTTAAAGGCAATGGCTGGAAATCAAATGAAGGCTGGAAGCCAGGCTCTCACAACTATGAAATCATCGCCAAATGGAACAAAGCCAGAGTATATCAAAAAACCATCTCTCGCTTAGCAGATGAACTTGCCAAATAAAACAAACTGCAATTTGTGTCACTTGAATTTCAAGTGACACAAATTTCTTTTAAAAGAGTACATATCAATCCCAAGAGGAGCCAAGCCCGTGAAATTAAGTCTCAAACTCACCGGAGCATTCCTACTACTAACCTCATTTTTATCAACCCAAGCGGTGGCTGCCGATCGCAATCACATGATTGGCCAAATGCTCATGATGGGCTTTCAAGGTGGCAGTGCCAATGGCGCAAGTGCAAAACGTTTAGCAAAACAAATTAAACAAGGCCAAGTCGGCTCTGTGGTTTTTCTTGGATATAATTTTAAAAGCAAAGCAGCCGTCAAAGCCCTCACAAACCTCTTTAAAAACGCAGCTGGGAATAATAAATTATTCATCGCCCTTGATATGGAAGGCGGCTCCGTTCAAAGATTGGGGAGAAAACTCGGTTACGCCTCAATTCCGTCTGCCAGAAGAATTGCAAAATCACAATCCCCGGCTCAAGCCAAATCAACGTACAAAAAACTCGCCCTTATCAGCAAAGGCGCCGGCTTTAACATGAACCTCGGCCCTGTTGTTGATCTCTTAAGCAATCCAAGAAATCCAGTCATTGCCAAATGGAACAGAGCATACAGTCCCGATGCCACAAAAGTGACAAACTATGCCAGAGCCTTTGTAAAAGCTCATGATGAAGTCGGCGTCATCACAGTTCTCAAACACTTCCCCGGCCACGGTTCAAGTGTGGGAGATAGTCACGATGGCTTTGTGAACATCACAAACACCTGGAAAAACAACGAACTAGACCCTTTTAACAAACTCATCAAATCAGGCGATGCCCCCGCCATCATGCCAGGCCATCTCGTTCACAAACGCATTGCTAGTGACGGCGTGCCTGTATCAATTTCAAAGCCAGCCATCTCTGGAATGCTGAGAAAAAAAATGGGCTACAACGGTCTTGTTATTTCTGATGATCTGCAAATGGGCGCCATCGCCAAAAATTACAGTTATAAAAACACAATCATCCGCGCTGTGAATGCTGGCGTTGATATTTTAATGATATCAAATTCAAGAAAGCCAGACCCGAACTTGCCAGCCAAAACCATCGCGCTTATTTCCAAAGCCATCGATGAAGGCAAAATAGCACCTAGTAAAATTGAAGCGGCTTACAAAAGAATTATGAAAGCCAAAGCTACGGTTAATTAAGCGGCCGCGAAATAATCGGCTCCACATCATTTCAACTCGTGAGAGATTAATGAAAAAACTAATTTTCGCACTCACTCTTGTGGTCACAACCAGCCTCCATCTATCTCCTGTATGGGCTGGCAAAAAACTACTCTTAAAAACACCGAGCGCTTATAAAAGCACCTTGCCAGGTCTTGGCTCTCCAGTTGCAAGATTAGCCAAGCAATTAAAACTCATGTCCGGCGGCACTTTGAGGATGAAATTTTATGAACCCGGCAAACTGGTTGAACCCTTTGAAATTTTAGACACTGTTTCAGCTGGCAAGGTAAACTCAGGCTATGCAACCGCCGGCTATTGGGCCGGTAAAATGCCAGCCGCCTCACTCTTCTCCTCCGTACCTTTCGGGCCTGAAACAGGTGAATATCTGGCCTGGATGTATTATGGAAATGGGCTCAAACTCTATCAAGAAATGTATGATAAATATGGTTTCAATGTAAAAGTCATACCCTGCGCCATCATCGCTCCAGAAACGTCCGGCTGGTTCAAAAAAGAAATCAACACACCCGCCGATCTAAAGGGCTTGAAAATGCGCTTCTTTGGTTTAGGTGGAAGAGTGATGCAAAAATTAGGTGTCGCCACCTCACTTACGCCTGGCAAAGATATTTTCCCTTCATTGGAAAAAGGCGCCATAGAGGCAACAGAATATTCAATGCCAGCCATTGATAAACAACTCGGTTTTCACAAACTCGCCAAATACAACTACTTCCCCGGATGGCATCAACAATCCACCATCCTTGAATTTTTGGTCAATAAAAAAGTCTGGAAGGGGATGTCAGACCAACACAAAGCGATTTTAGAAAATGCCTGCAAAGCCTCAATGACCGACAGCTTCGCCGAAGGTGAGGCCATTCAACACAAAGTCATGAAAGAAAACACAGAGAAAAATGGTGTTATCATCAAACGCTGGAGCCCAGAAATGTTGGCCGCCTTTAAAAAGGCCTGGCAAGAGGTCATAAAAGAAGAAGAGGATGAGTTTTTCCATAAAGTCTATAACGACATGCAAACCTTTAGAGAAGGCTATAAGCTCTGGAAAGACAACGCTTTTTTACCAAGATAATCCAACCCTATTCTTCATCTGGCATAAGTATGTGAGGGCGGCATTTCTCATTGTCGCCCTTTATTATTTAGGGATTTAGTTATAAGAAGGGAACGACAAAAGACCCCAAAGATTTTGGCATCGAGGATTATCATGGGCTTAGAAACCAACCAAACCGAAACAACAACAGACCCGTTCCAAAAAAGCCTGACGAAAACCCAAACCAAACTCTCGTCTTATTTAGAAGACATCGTGAAATTGGTTGGCCATACGGTGATGTGGGTAAGCGCTCTCCTCATTGCAGCAATCCTCATCCAAGTGACGCTCCGTTATCTCTTTAATATCAACTTCCCCAAACTCGATGAACTACAATGGCACTTTTATGCTGTCCTCACAATGATTGGCATCTCCTACGCTTATGTCACAGATAGCCATGTCAGGGTAGATATTCTGCATTCAGCTTTAAGCAATCGCTCAAAACAAATCATTGAGCTCTTGGGCATTCTTTTCCTGTTACTCCCTTTTCTGGTCCTGATGATCGATCAAGGCTTCGATTATTTTTATAACAGTTACAGAATATTTGAGCGCTCAAACAGCCCAACCGGCCTGCCAGGCCGCTGGATCTTAAAAGCCTTCATCCCCATAAGTTTTGTCTTGTTAGCCATAGCCACACTCGCTCGCCTGATAAATCTAATCACTGCTCTTTTGCAAACAGAAGAGAGCAAACACAAAGCCAAGGGAATAAGAAATTTAAGCCTCACCCTATTCATAATCTTAAGCCTTGGGTTTAGCCTCACATTTTTAGGAGAAAGCACAGAAGACAAACTCGTCATCGCAATGTTCACATGCTTCATCGCCCTTCTCTTCACCGGCTTTCCTGTGGCTTGGAATTTAGCCGGTGTCGGCATTGCCTTTTGCGGCATAGCCTACCTCTTTGATAATGAGTTGATGAATTGGACTGGCTTAGAGAGCACCCTCACAGGGCTCGACTACCTAACTCTTGGAACAGTCGTGAACCGCACCTATTCCACTATGACAAACGCCGTCCTTGTTGCTCTCCCCATGTTTATCTTTATGGGGCTGATGCTCGATCAATCAGGTGTCGCCGAGCGTTTAATGAACTCAATGCAAAAACTCTTTGGCAAAGTCTCTGGAGGGCTAGCTATTTCGGTCACCTTAATCGGCATCATCTTAGCCGCTTCAACTGGCATCATTGGCGCATCGGTCGTCCTCTTAGGCGTGCTCGCCCTCCCCACGATGATTAGGCAAAACTATTCACCATCACTCGCTACTGGTGTTGTCTCTTCAGCAGGCACGCTTGGTATATTAATCCCTCCCTCAATCATGCTTGTCATCATGGCTGATCAAATGGGTGTGCCTGTAGGAGATGTTTTCATGGCTGCATTTTTCCCCGGGCTAATCTTAGGAGTTCTTTATCTAACCTACATATTCGTAAATACGCGTTTTAACAAAAAACTTGCACCCACCCCTGCAGATGCTGAGACACCAGATTGGCCAATGATAAAAGAATTGCTAATCGCCATCTTACCTGCCTTGCTCCTCATCTTATCTGTTCTTGGAAGTATCTTCGCTGGGCTAGCCACACCCACCGAAGCTTCTGGCGTTGGTGCAATGGGGGCAATTTGTTTAGCTCTTTTTTATAAAAAACTCACCCTGCCAAAATTCCAAAATGTTTTGAAATCAACCCTCAACACAACCGCTTATATTTTCGCGATTTTTTTAGGAGCTACAGTTTTTTCTTTTGTTTTAAGAGAGCTTGGTGGTGACCAGTTAATTGAAAATATGATCCACTCAACCGGCCTAAGTGCCTATGGCACAATCGCCTTTATTCTTTTTATCGTCTTTTTATTAGGCTTCGTTTTGGACTGGATTGAGATCACACTTATCATCTTGCCCCTCATGCGCCCCATCATCAGCGCCCTCACACTCGACATTCCAGGCTTTGGCTTAGATGACCCACAAATTATATGGTTTGTCATCCTCACAGCTGTAACTTTGCAAACATCCTTCCTCACACCCCCCGTCGGTTTTGCGCTATTTTACTTAAAAGGAGTTTGCCCTAAAGAAATCACCCTCAGCCACATCTACAAAGGCATCATCCCTTTTGTGATATTGCAGCTTATTGGGTTGATGATCATATTTCTCTTTCCAGAATTAACCACCTGGCTACCCTCAGTTGCATATGACCCAAACAACTAAAAGTATTTTTTAAGAAAAAAATCTAATGAGATCGGCCTAGCAATGAGGAAAAGGCGTCTTTCAAATTGCCACTAAGCATCCAGTGCAGCCCAAAACTTGCGCCTATAAATATCGAAAACAGCGCAACCATCGATGAGAGCGCCAAAGTTGAAACGCCCGAGACCCCCTGCCCTATGGTGCACCCATGCGCTATAATACCACCAGCCCCCATAGCAACGGCCCCCAAAATATGGTGGCGCATTTCATACACCCCATCATAGCTTTCAAAGCGCAATTCTTTAGACCAAAAAGCAACGATGAAAGACCCTAGAAATGTCCCCATAACCAGAGCCACAGGAAACGTCAAAAATGCACCACTATAAGTCATCAAATAAATCAAACTATCACCAAGCGGTAAGACATAACTAATCGCCTGCACCCGAATTTCTTCAAACGGATCTGCCCCTAAATAACCCGTTGCAAAAAACGCCCCAACGACTGAAAGACCAATTAGAAATCCAGCCCACACATCTCTGGCCGAAGAGCGAAAACTCTTATCCTTAAAACAAAAGTAAAACAGCAAACCACCTACAAATAGCCCCACCCCCAACCAAATAAACCGGCTCTCGAATCCAAAAAACCATTCAAAAACATGCCCAAGTCCCTGCCCTTTTAATGGAGTAAAAACAAAATCAAAATGATCAAGTCCCTCACGAAATAGGGAAAGCACCCCCCTCGCTGTCATATAACCAGAAATACCTAAAATAATAAAATTACAAAAGGATCTCAAATCACCACTAGCAGCACGAACAATCACTCCAAACCCACATGTGCCAACCATCGCCATGCCAAGCCCAAATAAGAGCCCCCCAACGAGTGAGCCTAATATTCCAAATTTAGGAGTGAGATAAAAAACTTGCTCTATACGAGCAAGATCAAAAAAATAAAGCAATTGCACACCAATAATGGCAACAGCAATAGCCAAAACCCATGCCCGCAAACGGTCGGACTTGCCAATTAATATATAATCTTCAACAGCCCCAAAAGTACAAAACCGCGCACGCCTAGCGGTGGCCCCCATCACAACGCCCAAAACCAAACCACATAAATTTAAGGTGTGAGCCGTTGTAAAAAGTTCCATAAAACCTCAAAATTTTTTCTGGAATTAAGAGCAGTTGGATTTATCTTTACAATATAAATCATAGAGAACTGTAATAACTTCAGAAGCCTCTTTACTGCCAAGAGAATAATAAATTGTTTGCCCTTCGCGCCGTGTCGTCACCAAATTATCAGCACGCAACCTAGCCAATTGTTGAGAGACAGCAGGCTGCCGTAAATTTAACAATGCTTCGAGCTGACCAACAGATTTCTCACCCTCAGATAACATACACAAAATCATCAAACGTGTTTCTTGCGCCAACCCTCGCAAAAGATCACAAGCAGCCTTCGCGCTGTTTGCCATACTTTCATGGCTTCCTTCTTCCATTAGGGTTTCAACAATATCCATCTATTAGTTCCTTAAAATTTTTAAATAAGCATCGCCAAATATGAACGACTGAAAGCTATTATATAAGTGTATTTCATCAACA
>CAXIBI010000079.1:0-12681 GCA_964022305.1 uncultured Hyphomicrobiales bacterium
AGAACCCAAATTATTGAAAGTTGGTCTCGTCATTTCCTCACTTGGTTAGACAGTTGGGAGCAGGAAGGCTTTAAGGCTGTACAAGAAAATTGGATGTTCAGAGCAAGAGATCGAAATCAGCTTCTCTCAATAAAAACGAACAAGTCAAACTATCTGGGTAAGATGAGTGGTCTGGATGAAAATGGCAGTCTTCTATTAGAAAATGAAACCGGGACACATGTGATCCCCTTGGCTGAGATTTGGTTTGAACTCTCTGATTAATCATCTTTTTTTAAGAAATCATCAATTGTGAGCCCTTCTCTCTCAGCCACCAAATAGTCATCTGTTGTTCGAGGCACTGGGCGTTCAGCGATTGCAAACGGATCACCGCCACCTTCTGCTAAAGTTTCTAGCCGGCAATTGTCACACATTTTCAAAAGCTGAGCTTGTTTGTTACTTTCAAACATTCTGTGAGACCCAGCTAGCTTTTCGCTAATCCGCTCAATCGTTGAGCGAGCTCCAAAAGGCGTCCCACATTTAATACATTCAAACGGCTCATCTTCTTTAAGGGTAATAGGCTGCATAGCTGAAGGTAATAGATTGAGTTGAGGGGTCAGCGTAATTGCATTTTCAGGGCAGGTCGCGCGGCACACCCCACATTGCACACAAGCAGATTCGATAAAACGTAACTCTGGTTTACCCTCTGTGTCACGCAAAGCATCAGCCGGGCAAGCAGAAACACAAGCAAGACACAAGGTGCACTTATCCGTGTCTACATTCACAGCGCCGTAAGGCGCATCATCGCTCAGTGGAATTAAATCAATATCTGTTTGGCTAGCGTTTGCCAAAATACCAATGGCTGTTCGTGCCACTTCTCGTTTTTGCCCAAGAGCGACAAATTCATTTGTGGCGAGAGGAGGCAACACTGGTAAGTCCCATAATTGGCTCTCAAAAACATCTGGGTCATTTTCAAAGGCAAGAAGAATGCGACTATCCTCAAACCCGAAACTTTTAATAATTGTTTTGGTGAGCTCAATCTCTTTTTGAAGAGCATCATATTCATCGAGTTTGCGCGGATTGCCTAAGATGAAAATTTGTGAAAAGCCTGCACTAAGAGCAGCAGCCATCATCACATGACCAACACTAGAGGGACTATAAACTTCTAAAGGGATGACATTCGCCGGCAAACCATCACCAAAACGAGCCGAAGCATTAATCAAATCCATACCATGGGTCGCATCGTGAATGAGTAAAACAGGATCTTTGCCACCAGCATCGAAGTAAGTACTTGCTAAAGTTTGTACAGTGCTAATCTCGTCATTAAGCTCAGGGTACTGGTACTGAATGGCCCCGGTAGGACAGTGCGCCGCGCAGTTCCCGCAGCCACCACAAATATCTGTATCAACGGCAATAACATCACCCGCAGGGGAAATGGCCCCAGCCGGACAATTATCAATGCACTTCGTGCAGCCAACCTTATGCGATCTGGAATGAGCACAAAGGTCACTCTGAGTGGTGACGTAAATTGGCTTCTCAAATTCTCCGACCATATCTGAAGCATCTAAGATCGCTCTCATAAGGTTTACTTGATCATTTGGCTCAACTTTAAAATACCCATCCCGTTCTTGAGAGCGCGCAAAAAGGGGAGTACCTTCACTAAGGTCAAAAATCACACTGCATTTTGAATTGGCCTCTGTTCTGGGAGCGGTAAATTCAAGGACCGCACGCGAAGAAGGCAGCAGCGCCGCATAGTTTTCTATAGTCACCTGAAAGGAACCAAGTGTACCTAAAGCCCTTTTCACCGTGCCAGAAAAAATTGGAAAATCGAGAGAGGGAGGTAAGAGGATATCTGAAGCATCGGTCAACAATAGACTGACAGAAAGAGACTTATTCAACAAAGTGGCAGCTTCAAGAGCCTCCTGCCCAGAACCGATGACCAAACAAAGTCCATCACTGTGTATTGATTTCGAACGAATGGGTTTTTGCTCTTTCAAGGCAAGTGCACTAAGAGCTGCCATCTTAGGGGAAGCATTTTTATCACTCTTACTCCACCCAGCTTTTTCTCTGATGTTAAAAAACGAAGGTGAAGGACTATTGCTCTCAGCAGCAATTTCATTAAAGAGGGCAGCTTCTTGTGTGCAACCAATACAAAGCTTTTTATCGGCACTGTTTGGATCAGAATTTTGAGCGCGAAAAGCTTGCTCAATCGTGCCTAATTCAGAGCGACAAAGGTTCGTATGAACCGGTAACTCTTCTCCCTTTAAAACCTTTCCGATTTTTTTCCCATCTATGCTCATTGTAGACAAGCAGTTGCAAAGGAATATCGTTTTTTCTGACATAGTTATAAACCATCCTTACCTTGCTTGTAGCTCTATAATCAATTAAAATAGGAGCGTAAAATTTCATAAATAGAATAGCTGAAAATTCAGTGGGTTGGCCAGTATTATTTAGTAAATTGGTAAGTGTTATATGGAGTTTAAATGACCGAAAAACGAGACTTAAAAATCGATGTTGGTGTCATCGCTGAAAAGAGAAAAGCTCGCTCAAAGTGGACCGAAGATATTTGGTGTCCAACAGCAATTATTGAAGGTCAGATCCCCCAAAATCCCGGTGAAATTATTCAAAAAACGGAGCTTGTTGAAAGTTATTTTATGGGTGTGGCAGAAATCTATTGTCATGCCAAAGAAACAGAAAGTTATATCCATAATTTTGAAAGCGAAGTGCCATGCGTTTTCGTGGTTTTAAGACGCGATGAGGAGGATGAACACCCCCTTCCTTGGTATGTGCATGTGGTCACCGTTTCACCCTATGAAGCTCAAGATTATGCTGACTCAGCTGAAGATATCATCGAGCGTGTTACCATGCCACTTTCAATTGCCAAGACTATTATGGACTTTATAGACCAGCATCATCAAGAAATCGTTTTTAAAAAACGTAAGCGTCATAATTATAAAAATGAACCGCACCAATTTGGTAAAGACCCTATTTTTCAAACTTACAATGGCCCTTTGAATAAGGGGACGAATAATGGTTGAAAAAGAAAAAAATGACGGCTTCTTAAGCCGATGGTCTTATCGAAAAGCACTTGCAGCTGATCAGCCAGATGAGGAAAATATAAGAGCAAATGATAAGCAGGAAGAAGAGAACAGTATTCAAAATCAAGAGGTTATAGAAGAAAAAGTTTTCACTCAAACAGGCAAAAATTATGAAGATAAAGATAAGAAAAGTGCTGAAGAACAAGAAATGGCTGAGAATTTAGCTGCAGCTGAAGCCGTTGACTTAGAGACCTTATCTTATGACTCTGACTATGAATTATTCTTAAAAAAAGGAGTGCCAGAAGAGTTGAAAAATCAGGCCATGCGCAAACTCTGGCGCAGTAACCCGGTATTAGCAAATGTGGATGGCTTAAATGACTATGACGAAAATTTTGCTGACCCTGCTTTAAATACGTTTACGTCAATCTGGCAAGTGGGGAAAGGGTTCTTAACCGAAGAAGATAAGCATGAACCCCTTGTCCAAGCTGTTTCATCTTTAGCTAATACTGACCAAAAAACCGGAGATGAGGAGCCTGTAAGTGAAACGGTAACAGAGCTAGAAACTGAAACAGAAATTCTAAAATCCCAAGAGCGTGATGCAAAAAATCAAGACTTAAAAAATGAGCAAACAAATGCCCTAAATACCGAAAAAAATTGGGATAAAGAAAACGAAATAGGCGATGCTCAAAGTTCAGAAAGTTTACTGCAATCAGAGACCCAAAGAGTATCAATAAGGCAGCGTTTGTTCGATACTTGATCTTCTGAAAACTTAAAAAATTGAGTGGACATTTTGTCCTTACTTCTTCGTTTGTGAATGGACATTTTGGCACTACTAAAATGAACCAAGCATAGCTTAAATTATACAGTAAAAATTAAGCATAAGGGAAAAAGATTTTTTGCCGCATACATCAATAATTGATGCCCTATTAGGGCAGCTAAAAAAGGTCAAAGGTCCCGATCTTGAAAGTAACATCGTTGATCTCGGGTTGGTCTCGAATATCCATTTTGAAAACGGCAAAGCCTCTCTTTCTCTATCTGTTCCAGCAGAGCGTGCCGCGGCACTAGAGCCAATGAGAGCCGCAGCTGAAAAAGTCATTTTAGAATTAGATACTGTCGAGGTAGCCCTCGTTGTTTTAACTGCCGAAAAAGCAACAAGCCATCAACAGAGAGATGTTTCACCTCCAATAGCAGACAAAGTAAAACCGTCTACTAAGGAAAAGCAGAGAGGATTACCAAGCAGCATTCAGTCAATAATTGCTGTAGCCTCAGGCAAAGGTGGGGTTGGCAAATCAACCACCTCGGTAAATCTAGCATTAGCCATGCAGGCATCAGGTTTAAAGGTCGGAATATTAGATGCTGATATTTATGGCCCCTCACTTCCCCGTTTACTTGGAATAGCAGGGCGCCCACAACCGGCGGGCGGTCAAATAATCATGCCTCTGGAGGGCTTTGGTATAAAAGTAATTTCCATGGGATTTTTGGTTGATGAAGAAACACCAATGGTTTGGCGCGGGCCAATGGTGGTTTCAGCCATTACACAAATGCTCCGCCAAGTGGAATGGGGGGAGTTAGACCTTTTGATTGTGGACATGCCACCCGGCACGGGTGATGTGCAACTTACATTAGCGCAAGAAGTTCCCCTCGCTGGTGCGATCATTGTATCCACGCCACAAGATCTAGCCCTCATCGATGCGCGCAAGGGACTGAATATGTTTCGTCAAGTTGACGTACCTGTATTGGGTTTCATAGAAAATATGAGCTTTTATATTTGCCCTAAATGCGGGGATCGCCATGAGATTTTTGGCCATGGTGGTGCTGAAAAGGAAGCAGAACGAATAGGAGTTCCATTTCTAGGGCGTGTTCCTTTAGATATAGCAATAAGAACAAACGCTGATTTAGGGACACCAATCGTAGTCTCAGCTCCTAAGAGTGAGCATTCCAAAGTGTACCACTTACTAGCAGAAAATATTCTAAAACGAATGGATCAAGGAAAAGAGCTGTCAGCTAAGCCAAAAATCATAATTGAATAAGGCAAGCTAATCATAGAAAAGAATTTGTAAGTGAGGAATTGGTTGCGGGGGGCTGCAACCAGACAGACCTACTTGGGCAAGGCGAAGAAAAAACTCAAAAAAAACAACACCCAAGAGACGTCTTCAATAATTTGTTCCACTCAAATAACATGGAAATTATCACAGAGCATCCGACTTATAAGTTTGAGAAGTAAGCCCTTCTCGGATCAAACGATGACTTGTCGAGACATTGTATGCGTAAAGGAAATGCAATGTCTGAAACGAAAATTCCGTTCTCTCTTCGGCTTTCAATTGAAGAACATAAGACTTTAAAAGAAGCGGCTGGCCAGCAGTCTATGGCTCAATATGCTCGCATCCGATTATTTGGCGAGGGGGTTACATTGAGAAAAAAGCGTGGCCTCAAACCGATTGAAGATCGTGAGGCATTAGGCCGTGTTCTTGGCAAGTTGGGAGCTTCTAATGTCAGTCAAAATTTAGCAATCCTCGCTGAAGCGGCAGAAGCAGGCTGTTTGCATATTGACGCCAAAACTCTAATGGAAATCTCACAAGCTTGCTCAGAGATCAAAGCCATGCGGAGCGATCTTATGCAAGCACTCGGCTTGAAGGTTAAGGAGCCCCCTGTCGTTCTATCTCATAGCTTTCTGGAAGCTGTTGAATAAATGATATTAAAAGGATCACAAAGAGGCGGAGCAAGACAGCTTATTATCCACTTAAACAATGTGGATGATAACGAACATGTTGAGTTACATGAAGTGCGCGGCTTTATCGGTGATACGCTTGAAGAAGCATTAATGGAAAGCTATGCGGTCTCAAAAGGAACGAATTGCACTCAACATATGTTCTCACTGAGCTTAAGTCCTCCCCCAACTGAAGATGTGCCGGTTTCTGTTTTTGAAAATACATTGGAGCGTATTGAGATTAGCATGGGATTGACCGGTCAGCCTCGCGTGGTCGTCTTTCATGAAAAAGAAGGCCGACGTCACGCCCATTGCGTGTGGTCAAGAATAGACGTTGAAACTATGACCGCGGTCAATCTGTCATTTTTCAAAAAGAAACTAAAGCAGATTTCCCGGGAACTGTTTATCGAACAGAATTGGAAAATGCCAAAAGGTTTGATGAATTCAAAAGAGCGCACCTCCAATCAATTCACCTTAGATGAAATCCATCAATCTAAAAGAACCAAACGTGATCCAAACGAATTAAAGGCCATGTTCCAAGAGAGTTGGGCAATATCCGATAGTCAGCAATCCTTTGAAAACGCATTAAAAGAACAAGGGTTCTTACTTGCAAGAGGAGATCGCCGGAATTATGTAACCGTAGGTTTTCAAGGGGAAGTCTATTCCTTGTCGCGAATGACAGGGTTTAAAACAAAAGTTTTAGAAGAGCGCCTTTGTGATCCATCTCAATTGCCAGACGTTGAAACGATACGAGCTGAAATCGCACGTGATTATAAAAACGCTACGGATAAAAACATAAAGGCAGCCTTAAAGAACAAAGAGGATCAGCAAAAAGTCCTTGAGAGCAAACGCAAAGAAATGCTCTCCCGGCACAAACAAGAACGCAAAAAATTAAGAGCAGCACAAAGCCAACGCATTACTTTAGAAAGGCAAGCAAGGGCCAACAAATTTGCGCGCGGACTACGAGGGATATTTGAAAGATTAAGTGGTAGGTATGCTCAATTAGTAAAAGAAGCAAAGCGTGAAGATAAAAAATCGCTACGGCGCGATTTAAAAGAGTTTCAATCATTGATTGCTGAGCAGCTTAAAGAACGCAGGCGACTGCAAATCTTTATCCAAAGCCATCGCAAACAGAGTTTTGAAGCGGTTAACTCATCTTATCTCTTATCATCAAGGCAAGAAGCTCAAGACAATGGACTTGTTCGAAAGATCAGAAACAACCCAGAATTAATCTTATCGAGATTAACCGAGAAAAACAGCGTTTTTACCAAAAGAGTTATAATGAAAGAAGTAGAGGCATATTTTCCATCTGATGCAGAAAAATATGAGGCGATGGAACGCATTCTATCATCGAGCGAACTTGTCAGTTTGAGAGCCCAGAACAAGCAAAATCAAAGATACTCCTATTATTCCACTAAAGATATGATTTGCCTTGAAGAAAGCTTATTGAAGAACAGTGTGGATCTTGCTCGATCAAATAGCTTTCGGATCTCAAGAAAATATATCCAAGCAGCTATTGAAAAAGAAAATCAAGCCTTGCAAATACTAGCCGGCGTTACTCTAAGTGACGAGCAAAAGGAAGCAATCAAACATATTACAAATTCAGAACAAATATCTTGTGTTATCGGTGTCGCCGGGGCTGGAAAAAGCACCATGTTGGCAGCTGCGCGCCAAGCCTGGGAGAACGCCGGGCATCGCGTTTTAGGAGCAGCACTCGCAGGAAAGGCTGCAAAAGAGCTAGAACAATCCTCCGGCATAAAATCGAGAACCTTAGCCTCTTATGAATTCGCCTGGGATAAGAACAGTCATGAATTACAAAAGGGCGATATTCTTGTCATTGATGAAGCGGGAATGGTCTCTTCAAAACAAATGGCAAGATTTATCAATGAGGCCAAGGAGAGAGGCACGAAAATTTGTCTTGTTGGAGACCCGGAGCAATTACAGCCCATAAACGCCGGGGCACCATTCCGGAATATCTCAGAAAAAATCGGATGCGCAGTTTTAGAAAATGTCCACCGTCAGAAACAGGTATGGCAGCAAGAAGCCTCTATGGAATTTGCTAAAGGGAATATTGAAAGTGCTCTAAAAGCTTATCAAGCTCATGGAGCAATAGGTTTTCATGAAAACAATGATTTAGCGATTTTAAACCTTGCTCATGATTATATGGCTGATTGTTTAACCACTACCAAAGAGACAACACGCTTGGCTCTTGCTCATCGCCGGGCAGATGTGAAGGCCTTAAATGAAACAATCCGAGAGATGCGCAAAAATAGTGGCGAGCTGATGGATGAAAAATTTTACAAAACCGAACATGGGAATAAAGCATTCACTGTTGGTGATCGTCTTCTGTTCACAAAAAATGATAACACACTCGGAGTAAAAAATGGCAGCCTGGGCACGGTTATAAAAACAAAGAAGAACAGTCTCACCATTGCACTTGATAATGAGAAAAAGTCTGAGCCACCTTTGAAGGTGAGCATTCATATGAATGACTATAATTCTGTGACATACGGTTATGCACAAACCATACATAAGTCACAAGGTGCAACGGTCGATAATTGTTACATTCTAGCTTCCCGAACACTCGACCGTCAGTTAAGTTATGTGTCATTTACACGGCATAAGAATAACGTAAAGCTCTATGTTGATAGAGAAGAATTCAATAGCTTTGAAAGTCTTTGCAAAACTATGAGCAGAGATGGACAAAAGTTGTCTACATTAGATCTAGAGAAAAAGTTTACGCAAGAAACTGACATTTACCATTCAAATAATGTCGAGATGAAACTATGAGTTTTTCACAGATCAGACTAAATAAATAGGCATGCAAGGGTAAGCGCGAGAAATATCTTCGCGCTTACCTGATTAAATAAAGGGGTGAGTATATCTTGAAACCGTTTTTATTTTACTTCTTAACAAAGCGCGCTTGAAGAACGTCACCATGACTGTCCTTGCCAGTGACAACCACTTTACTTCCCTTAGACAAAGGCGCCTCAAGTTTCGCTTTCAGAGTGCTACCTTCTGAAATTAGGTTATGAATTTTCGTTCCCGCTTCAGTTTGTATTATGGCTTTGAACTTAGCACCTGTCATATCGAGAGGTTTACCATCAACAGTCATGTAAAAGAGAATTTCTTGATCTTTGAGAACCATCTCTATGCCGTGGTGGTTTGCATCTTCAAAAAATTGACCACCATGCGCTGGGCCGTGATCGTCATGGCCACTTTTTGAAGATTTATGTTTATCTTGATCATGTTTGCTATGGTCATGCTTATGATCGTGTTTATCTTCGGCTAGCGCACTTGGTGTAAATGAAGTGAGTAACCCGAATGATAAAAGTGTAAAAAAAACTAAGTTTTTCATTATTTTATGCTCCTGAGATTGAATTGAAAATTAATAGGCCTCAATGGGCTTTGAGGTTTGGATCGGCGAGGCATCATGAGCTGCAATGAGCCGCTCTAGAGATTTCTGGCCAAATTTAAAAAACAGAAGAGGTGTGAGAACAGCATCAATTAAAGTCGCTGAAATGAGGCCACCAAAGATTGTCACGGCTAGTGGATGTAGGATTTCTCGTCCTGGCTCATCTGCTGCGATAATCAGAGGAATAAGGGCAACCCCGGCGGATAAAGCCGTCATTAGCACAGGGGTTAGTCGTTCAAGGGAACCACGCACAATGAGTTCACGCCCAAATGTCTCATTTTCATATAAAGCAAGATTAATATAGTGGCTGATTTTAAGAATGCCATTTCGAGCCGTAATACCTGCGAGTGTAATAAAGCCGATTAAACTGGCTACAGAAAAAGGAAGATCTGCTATCCATAAAGCGGTTACACTGCCGATAAGTCCGAGTGGTATAGCTGTCAAGACGATGCCTGCCAAAACAGCAGATTGGTATCGGCTGTAAATGACTAGAAAAATAAGGGCTAAAGATAAAATGGATAATAACCCTATAGTTTTTGTAGCTTCTTCTTGCGCCTGAAATTGCCCTTCAAGTCTTATGACATACCCTGCAGGCAATTTGGTTTCTTCAATAAGGCGGCGAATATCAGCAACGATTGCAGCCATGTCACGCTTACCATCACCGTTAGCAGAAACGACAATCCTGCGTTGCTGGTTTTCTCGTAAAATTTGGTTAGGGCCTTCGACTTCTTGCACTTTACCCAGTCGCTTTAACGGCACATACCCGATAGGTGTTGAAACCAATGCTTCACCAAGCCCGGCGGTAGAACGATCTTGATCAGCAAGGCGAACAACCACATCGAACCGTTTATTACCATCAATAATCTGAGAGACCGTTCGTCCATTCGTCATATCAGCGAGTGTCTTGGTCAATTCAGAAGGATTGACACCATAAAGAGCAGCTCTCTCATAATCTGGCACGACTTGCAGTTGGGGTATGAGCACTTGTTTTTCTGTTTGCACATCAACAAGTCCAGCAACAGTGCCAAGCCGGTTCTGCATTTGTGCTGCAAGTGTGCGTAACCGGTCTAAATCTTCTCCAAAAATTTTCAAAGCGATTTGGGCTCTCACACCGGACAGCATGTGATCTAGTCGGTGACTAATCGGTTGACCAATGCCGATACCCGCCGGAAGTACCGACAGTGTTTCGCGAGTATCAGAATAAATATCCTCCCGCTTTCGGTCCGATCTTTTTAAGTCAATATCAATTTCGGTGACATGAATACCTTCTGCATGTTCATCAAGTTCTGCACGGCCTGTTCTGCGACCAACAGATTTTACTTCAGGAACATTCATTACAAGCTTTTCAGCTATTGATCCCAACCTATCCGATTCAGCAAGAGAGATGCCGGGGTTATAAACAACAGATACCAATATTGTCCCTTCATTAAATGAAGGAAGGAAAGACCTTGGTAGCTGTGTTGCAAAAAGTGTAGCGGCAAAAATTCCGCCAACAATAGAAATAATAACAACGGTTGGCCAGCGAAATGTCCAATCAAGTAAGCGTTCATTGCCAGCTTTTAGAATACGAACCAGTCGAGTATCTTGCTCTTCATGGTTAGGCGTTTTGAGCAAATAATGACAAAGAACAGGTGTCAAGGTAATCGATGTTATTAAGCTGGCTAAGATCGCAACGATATAAGCTAACCCAAGCGGGCGAAAAAGTTGCCCTTCAAGGCCTGTCATCGCAAAAAGCGGTACAAATACCAAGACGACAATCGCTGTTGCATAAACGATTGAAGAGCGAACTTCATGACTGGCATTTAACACAACGGTCAATTTAGATTGAGGGCGATCCGATTTTGCATTTAGTCGTAACCGCCGGAGAACATTTTCAACGCCTACAACGGCATCATCAACAAGTTCCCCGATCGCAATAGCAAGCCCTCCAAGGGTCATGGTATTAATTGACAAACCGAATGCATAAAACACAAGAATAGTAATGAAAATAGACATTGGGATCGCTGTAAGCGATATGAATGTAGCTCGCCAGTTCAACAAGAAAAGAATGAGAATGAAAGAAACCACAATAGCCGCTTCAATAAGCACTTGCTTTACATTCTCAATCGAGGTTTCAATGAATGTCGCTTGCCGGAATTGAATTCGGTTTGCAACGACCCCTGCTGGCATTGTTCGTTGAATTTTATCAAGTTGGGCTTCAACTTCTTTGGTGATAGTAATTGTATCCGCCTGAGGTTGCTTCTGAACGCCAATAATGACGGCTTTTTCACCCATAAACCCTGCGTCCCCTCGTTTAACACGAGGGGCAAAATCAACGGTCGCGACTTGGCGCAATAAGATCGGTTGTTGATCACGAACCACGACGGTAAGATTGCGCAAATCTTCTAACCTTGTCGTTCTTCCAATATTACGAATGAGAAATTCTCTTGCATGTTGATCAATAAACCCACCGCCGGCATTCGTACCAAATTGAGATAGCGCTTCTTCAATCATATTAGGTGTAATCTGAAGGCGCTGCATGGCGATGAGGTCTGGACTGACCCGGTATTGTCTCACCTCGCCGCCGATCGGTATCACTTGCGCCACTCCCGGTACAGTGAGCAACTGTGGTCTAATAACAAAATCAGCTATTTCCCGAAGCTCCATCGCACTAATAGTTTTGCCTGTAATAGCGACAAGCATAATCTCGCCCATAATAGAGGAAATAGGCCCCATATGAGGTTGAACATTTGCTGGGAGTTGTTCTCGTGCCGTTGCCAAACGCTCAGCAACGAGTTGTCGATTGCGATAAATGTCGGTGCCCCATTCAAACTCAATATAAACGATAGACAAACCAACACTAGAAACCGATCTAAGGCGTATTATGCCTGGCATGCCGTTTAGAGCAGTCTCTAGAGGGTAGGTAATGAGCTGCTCGACTTCTTGTGGTGCGAAACCTTCTGCTTCTGTTAAAAGTGTGACTGTGGGGCGATTGAGGTCTGGAAAGACATCAACCGGTAAGCGCGGCAAAACATAGGCACCGTAAGCTGCAAGAAGCAATGATGCGACAAGGACAAACATCCTTTGGCTCAAACTGAGTGCGACAAGTGCTTTAAACATAGTGTGTTCCCCTATCTTATCTGGTTAACAAGTGGGGCGCCTTTAATGATGATTTGGTCGCCGGGCTCAAGGCCTGAAGTTATATGAACTCGTTCACCATCAAGGTCTTTAATTCTCACCGCAACTGGCATATAGCGTTCCGGCTCAAGCCGCTTAAATGTTACATGCTGTCCGTTAGGCGCCTGAGCAACCGCCTGTCGTGGAATAATTATTCCGGTAACAATGTCTCCTTTTTCTACGAGAACTTTGACCGGAGAACCTATGCTTAATTCGCTTGTAGGGTTAAGAATGCTAAAATGAATGACACTTGCCTGTTGTTGTAAAGCGCGGCTTCGGCCAACAAATTTTAAATCAAAGAAACTACCTTTATCGGTCTTTGCACGTATTTTACCGGTCTGTGGTTTAACCTCGGCGTCATAAGAAATGGCTTCTATCCAAAGGCTTGA
>CAXIBI010000080.1:0-12655 GCA_964022305.1 uncultured Hyphomicrobiales bacterium
TAGATGAAAAGCTCGTGCTACTCGCTCCATTGGTGCAAGAAAATAAGCTCGGTCTTAAAATCTTAAAATGGGTTGGAGAGCCTGTTAGCCAATATGGTGATATCCTCATTGAAGAAGATCCCCAAAACCTGCAATGGCTAAAGGCAGGGTTTAATTATTTAAATGATACGCTCAAGCCTGATTTATTCTATTTAAGAAAAACACGGTTTGATGCGGCCATCACTCCGCTTCTTGAAATGTATAACGCCACCATTCTGGAAGAAACAGCCGCACCTTACATCGAAATTTTAGGTGATAAAGATTTCACAGAATTCAATAAACGATACTCACAAAGAAGTCGCAAAGCCAAAAGACGCCATCGCCGTAAACTTGAAGAAAAAGGCCCATTAACCTTTAACCTTTACGAAGAAGGCAGTGAAGCCAACCGAGCAGCAAATCATGCCATCAATTTAAAAAGAGAGTGGCTAAAGGCAACAAAAACCATCTCACCTGCCTTTAACGGCACCCTCATTGATAACTTTTTCGATGCTGCTTCTAAAGAAAATAATCACAGTGCGAACATCAAAGTTTCTGAACTTTGTGTCGACAATCATCCGGCAGCAATCGAGATCGGAATTTTTGTTAAAGATTATTATGGTGCCCATCTTGGCGTTTATGACCCAGCTTACATCACGCACAGCCCTGGCAGCTTACAAATGCAAGACACCATCGCCGCCCTCATAGAAAAAGGCGTAAAAGTCATCGATCTGTTTGCTCCTGGTGATAAATATAAATATGAATGGACTGACCTATCCGTCCCTGTATATGACTTTGCTTACAGCACAAGTCTTAAAGGGAAAATTTATGAAGAAGCCTTTTTAAAACGCGCCCGCCCAGCCTTAAAATCAGCTGTGCAAACCGTCTCTAAAATTGCCAAAGATCCAAAATCAATTTTACCAAAAAAGAAAAATAAAGAAGATAAGTGATAACAAAACACTCAAACGGATGAGAGATCTTTTCTCTCACCCGTTCAAAATATATTTAAGCCGCTTTCACAGCTATACCTGCATAATGATATCCTAAAATAGTCGGCTTAAAGGGAAACCGATCCATCTCAAAAAAATCAATTTTAAATCCTGCCCCGGAAATAAGTCGAAACATATTCAGGTTTAACGCACGGCCAAAAGACAATTTGCGCCAAAAGGGTGTAATTTTATCCTGAACATAAGCAACATGGCGTGAAGGGTGCCGGCCCTGCTCACAAAATAAAAGCATCCCCCCCGGTTTTAAAACCCGCCAAGCCTCGTCCATCACTTTATTCGGATATTGGGCACCAGACAAAGTATAGGTGCTCACAACACAATCCATACTTTCATTGGGAAGTGATAGCGCATGCGGTTGCGCTGCAACCATCTCAACAGGAAAATCAACCGCTTCTGCGCGCTGATTGAACTTCCGCAATCTTGGGCAAGAATCAACACCAACTAATGTGCGAACATTTCGTGATTTGTAATATTGTAAATTACGGCCACTACCAACCTGAAGCTCTAATACATCTCCGCTTGCTTGTGGTAAAATATGTTGCCGGCCTAATAAAAATTGCCCCGGATTGAAACCAAAATCTAGTCTCTTACCCAATGATCTCTCACCAGTAATATGAGAGAACAGTCCCTGACTTTGATCAGGTCTTTTAAATGATGGGTCACTCTTGGACCTCATTATACGCTCCTAAAAGAATCTCAATTTAAGTTATGAGAAGAATTAAGAAACTAGACGGCGACAAAATGACCAGCATGTGAAAAATGTAAGACAAAAGCCACAGTGCTGCATCAACGCAACACAAATGCACCCTAAAATTCCGTATAGAGAGCAAAAAAACACCAAAAAAGTGCGTAAATGGCTGGAAGTAGCACTTAAAGTTGCATTTGTTTAATCAATTCTTAAGTTTAAAGTTGCATCTCTTTAAAGGATATTTAACTGCAAAATTCAAAGGATAGACCTAAAACTCCAAACATAAGTTATGGTCAACATAACCACCAAAGCAATAACAGGCGGAGTTGAAAAAAAAGCAGGAATTCTGTTAAGGAGATAATGTGATGAAATCTTTTTCCAGTAAATTTAAACCGGGTTCGAGTAAAGTATTTGAAGCTATTGTTGACACTCTTCCCCTCTCAGTCATGAGATGTGATTTAGAAGATTTCAAAATTATCTATGTAAACAAATCAACAATTGAGAACTTAAAAGCAATTGAGCATGTCCTCCCCTGTAAAGCAGAGGAAATCATGGGACAGTCAATTGATATTTTCCACAAAGACCCATCGCACCAGCGAAAATTATTGCAAGACCCAAGTAATTTACCTCACCAAGCTCAAATTAAAGTGGGAGATGAATATTTAGATCTTCATGTCGAGGCCATCTATGAAAATGGAAAATATGTAGGCCCCGTCCTTTCATGGTCAGTCGTAACAGATAAAGTCATCGCTGAAAAAGAAAATAAATTACGCGCACAAATGATCAATAACATGCCGGTCAATGTGATGTACGCGAATAAAGACACACTTGAGATCGAGCTCATAAACGATACTTCCCTAAACACATTGCGTCCTCTTCAAAGTTTACTGCCTGTCCCTGTTGACGAACTTAAAGGCACATGTATTGACGTATTCCACAAAAATCCAGCTCATCAAAGAAATTTACTTGCCTCAGCTGATAACCTGCCATACCGCACAAAAATCAAACTTGGAGATGAAACACTCGATCTTTCTGCTTCAGCGATTATGGATGAGGATGGAAGCTATGTTGGTCCTATGCTGACATGGACAGTTGCCACAAAACAAGTTCAGCTCGCTGACACATTTGAAACCAATGTCGCAAGTGTGGTTGAACAAGTCCTCACAGCCGCTGGAGATATGCAAGAAAACGCAACAACACTTTCAGCCGCCGCAGAAGAAACCAATGTTCAGGCAGCCGGTGTATCAACCGCCTCTTCAGAACTGTCAAATGCGATTACTGAAATTTCATCCCAGGTATCAACATCCACAAGAGTTGCCAACGATGCTGTTGAGGCTGCGGAAAGATCCGATAGCATGATCAATGGCATGAGCCAAGCTGCATTAAAAATCGGTGAAGTGGTCAATATCATTCAAGACATTGCCGATCAGACAAATCTCCTGGCCCTAAACGCCACCATTGAGGCTGCAAGAGCAGGCGAATCAGGCAAAGGCTTCGCCGTTGTGGCTGCTGAGGTAAAAGAGCTTGCGTCTCAAACATCCAAAGCAACTCAAGATATAGCCTTACAAATTGACGAAATTCAAAACTCAACAGAATCAACCGTTAACTCAATGGCAGATATTAAGAAGATCATTTCAGAAATCGCGTCTATTTCTTCAACGATCGCTGCCGCAGTTGAAGAGCAATCAGCCGCAACACAACAAGTGGCTCAAAACATTGATGGCGTCTCTGAAGCCTCTTCACAATCTGGCGAAGTTGCAAATTCCGTTGAATCAGCCGCATCTAATCTTTCAGGAAATGCTGAAGATCTCAAACAACGCGTCAATGACTTCATGCTAGAAGTAAGAGCCTTATAACTCTATCCCGTTCAAGCAAAAATACCGGTTTAGGGATCAGTGCGGTTGCTAGTGGGCAACCTGAAGCACAACAAAAAAGCCCGGAAAGTTTTCCGGGCTTTTTCTCATCTATCAGATGTAACTAAGCTACTTTGCTATTGCGCGCAGCTTCTGCTTTTAAAAGCTTTTTCTGATATTGCCCTTGCACCACGTCCACAACAACGAGCACAAACAGAACAAAATAGAAAGTCGATTTAGACATCGCTTCAACTGGGTAACCAAAGAACTCAAGATGAGAAAGATGTCCACCTTCACTCACCAACAACACACCAACGATGAAGAGAATGAAAAGACCTAAAACTTCATACATCCGGTTTTTCTCAAGAAACGTTGCCACATGATCTGCCAGCCAAATCATCAACACACCAGTGATCACAATCGCCACAGCCATGATCAAGAAACTATCCGTTAAAGCCATTGCTGACAAAATCGAGTCAAAAGAAAAGACCAAATTCATAAGAACAATTAAAAATATAGACTTTGCAAGTGAACGTGTTGGTTCCCCATTCTCGCCCTCCAAATCTTTAACAACTAGCAAATGTGTGATCTCTTTGATCGCCGTATAAATAATAAAAGCACCACCAAACAAGACAATTAAGGAGTGACCACTAATAGACCCCTTAACGATATCAGGCACATCAATATTAAAAATCGGGTCCTTTAAAGCTTCAACAGCTTTCAAAATCACAAACAGCAATATAATCCGCAAAATGATCGCAAGCCCAACACCCATTCGGCGCACAAAGGCCCGCTTGCTTTCTTCAACCCGCTTAGACTCAATTGAAATATATAAAAGGTTATCAAACCCCAAAACTGCCTGTAGCATCACCAACATAGCAAGGGTAAATAATCCCTCGATTGAAAATAAAACATCCATAACCGGTCCCCCAAATTTTAATTTAAACGCAGCAGCAACTATAAATCACAAATCAATCAAAGCAAACAAGACCGTATACTCATAAATTAACTACTTTTGGTAAGAGCCAATTTGGTTGTGTATTAGGAGCAAAGCTGCAGGAAATATGGTTTATTTTCAAAGCTTTGCGACGCTATAGACGACCAAATTGGCCTTATCCGAAGGACGCTCTCACAAGCAGCGTTTGGCGTCGTCAAACGCGGTTGCTAGTCGGCAACTAAAGCGCCAAAAAAAGTCTTATATAGGGGAATCCACCCGTATTGCGTTGTTTTCCTAGCCAAAAACGGCTTGTGAGGCGCCAAAAGTAGTTAATTTATGAGTATACGGTCTAACCCGTAAACAACTCTTCTCTGACTTCATGTAATTGTTTCGCTGATTGCTCGACACTATAATCAAAATTATTCCATGATCTATTTTGCTCGTCGAGAAGTGCCTCTTCATCACCAATTAATCTCTCTAAAGCAGCCTCAATAGAGTGAACAGTCGGTTCTACTCTTACACCAGCCCTTTGTAAAATATCATCTAAACCACCATTACTCGTAGAGACCAATGCAGAGCCTGCAGCCAAAGCTTCAGCAGCTGTTCTGCCAAATGCTTCATCACATAAAACAGGTACCCCAATTATTGAAGATCGTGCAAACAAATCTAAAATTTGATCATAAGGCATAAGCCCATGCACCTCAGATTGAGAAGATACAGGCTCTAAAATACGGTCCAAACTATTCAATATATCCTTATCCCCAGCACCCACAAATTTGCACGTCCAATCAGGGTATCGAGGTAAAACACGGGCCAAAGCTGATGCAAAAATTTCTGTCCCCTTATCTTTAATCAAACGATTAGGAAAGAGAACAATCTTTTCCTTAGCCGGTTTTTCTGGCCAAGGGCGTGGCACCCCATTTACCACAACATGTAATTTAGAAAAATCTCCTTCCACACCTTCACAAAAACGCGCCTTAACCCACGAGCTGCAACAAATAATGGCATGAGCCTTTTTAAGGACTTTCTCTCTATCCGCTGCCGTCATAAGTCCTTTGATCGTTTGCGGCACGTTATGCAAATACAAAACTGAAGGAATGTGAGGAAAAAGCGAAGCAAGTCTCATAAAAACCGTCGCCCGATTATGCACTTCAATCATGTCTGGGCTCGAAGCCTTCCATAAATTCTTTAGCGCAAGAGACACCCCACCATTTTTACCAAAAATCTGATAGACACCCAATTTAACAGGCTTATAGCTAACCTCATTATAAGGCTCTGCCTGTGGTCCCCCATATACCGTAATCCCATTTAGATAAGGGCTCACTCTATTCTGATAATAGACGCCAATTTCAAGACCACCAGCCGAATGCGGATTAAAATTAGCTCGAAAAGGCAATATGATAGCGATTTTCTTATTCACAGATCTTTCCCCATTTACCCCTTAAAACAGTCCGAAAACAAAAATCAAAATATCAACTTATGTGAGGCGACGAATGCTCTCACCGTCAAACAAAGAGATAGAAGCTTGTTTTAAGGTCTCCGCTGAAGGCCCAAGTCCACTTAACCGACCAATGATATATCTCCAAAAATGTGGAGACGAAAATTTAAAACTCCCCTTATCCCGATCCATCTTCCAAAGGGCTGAGCGCGCAATGTCCATCAAGCCTGATTTGATAGGTGCTGATAAATCAGAATGATCATCAATAAAATTCATCACCATCCAAAAACGATCATAATGTTGTTGCGCCACGTTTTTTGAAAGCCCCGCTTCATCAGTTCTTTCAAACACCGTGACAACCTCAGAGCGCACAAACCGCCGAGCACCAGAAGCTAATCTCAATGGCAAAGATTGATCTTGGATAAAAAGCCGCGGATCTGCCCCACCAACCTTACGGAGCAAATCAGTCTTAGCCGCAAAACACATATGAACAATATTATTCTTTATGACATAAGCCAGTGGATCATCAGTGATTTCAATCTCTGTTTGATTATTCTTTTTATGTCCCTGTAGCCGACGCCGCCCATAAATAAAATCAGCACCATGCAAGTCCATTTGCTCAAGATAATAAGAGGTCGCATTTGGGGCAAAAAGATCATCAGCATCAATTGCTACAACAACTTCGCCGTCCACCGCATCTAAAGAGCGATTAAAACATTGAGCCGGCCCCGTATTAACATCAGACCTGATGAGCTTAATTGGAAAGTGATCATAGCCTTCAACAAAAGCTACTAATTTTGAGTATTGCTCTTCTGACGAGAAATCATCAGCAATCACCAGCTGCTTCTCAAAGTCACCTACCTGAGCTTCGATGCTTTTGATTAACTCCGGTATGAAGTTAAATTTATTATAAAATGTCACAACATATGTAACCAGCATCTGATCCCTCAATCTAAAGCACAACCCAACCTAATGAAGTGAGTTGCCGAAAATTGTCCGCAAAACAAAAATCTAGAGCATACATCTAAGAAAATATGAAATGACGATACTCTACGCTGTAAAAACTCCCGAAATACAACGTTTTAATTTCATAGCAGATAAACCACAAAATTTATAAGAATGTGAAGAAAAACCTATATTTTTTAAAGAAATCATCAAAACCTATACTCCCCATAGGATAAATATAAGCTTGAAAAAAAGACCAATTCATTCCGCTTAGCGAAAACATTAAAAATTCATTTGTTCTAATATCAAAATAAAGGCCTGAATTTTTTATAAAATTCAGGCCTCAAACATTGTTTCTCTTATTTAAAGTCAAATCTCTTTTCTAAGGATTAGGACACTTTGGTCCACCATAATAAAAGTAAGTCGCCCAGCTTGAAGAAGTGAGGTTATGCAAATCAACCGTATAGCAATCAGGTGTACTTTGAACCGCCGTTAAATTCGCCCAAACCCCTTGATGCGAACTGTTAATATAATAAATCGTCCGCTGATAAGCTGATTGTTGCCAACCATGCGAAGCTTTTTTACCACTCCCCATCTGACCTGTTTCAGTGTCTCCAAGCAAAGACGAAACTTCTCCACCATAATCCACTTTGGTCGCATAGCGCGTTAATTGACCACCTTTATAAACAGATCCAGGATAATACCCAACAGCGGTATAGTCCCCAGCACCTTTAAGAAAAAGCCACCAATTTCCTTCATAAAGTTGCCATTGCATACGAATGATATATTGGGTGCTTCCAGTGGTGCTCACAGGACTTAATTTACCACCCAAAACCCATGAATTATTAATTTGCACAAACCCAGCGCAATCAAGATTATAACACCCTGAACCTGATGCATAATTCGCTGAGGTATAATAAATGAATAAATTTGGGTCCCGGTTAGAATATTTCCGCCGGGCAACTTGCCACCCACCTTCAACAGTTTGCTTATTAGTGCCGGTACCACCAACATACCAATGTTGAGAGAGAGAAAACCATCCCGGATCCGCCTCAGGTTTCCAAACATTAAGAACTGAATCACCACCAAAATTCTCAACATTTTGTTTCGCATGAGCCCAATAATGAGTAAACGTATCCCCATCACCAGGAACAGGCTCTTTTCTAACCTTGCTATCATCCCGAGGACGAGGTTCCTTAGCAAGGAAATCATCCAATGATTTAAATCTAGAGATCACCTCTAAACTCAAGCGCCGCATAGGTATGGTTCCCTCTTCGCAATATTGCAAATTTTGGAATTTATCACGCTGGTTTTTTCCAAGTTGAGGCTTAACCAATTCTGCCCGAGGTTTCTTCTCTCCGCCTTCTTTACTTTTAGGTCTAATCGCCTGTTTTGGAGCCTTGGCCAATTTCTGCCCCCTAAGACCAGGTTGAGATTCGATTGTGACACAATCCACAATGTTCTCACTGAGATCAAAAAAACTGTTAGTGACAACAACCCCTTCATACAAACCAAGAATATGCTTTTGCATGCGAGAAAATTCTTTTTCTTCGCTTACAGAACTTTCACGCAGCTCTTTAAACTCAGAAAATTTTGCCTGTTCCACGCTCTTGATGAAGTCTTCATAAGAGGCAATGCCCTTTGCATTTTCTGCAGCACTCACACTTCCCATTGAGCCAGTCAACAAGGCTAAGAAATTCAAGCACAATCGCCATTTCCATCGATATATGTTCATATTTCAACAATTCCTATCTAACTATTTACATCCTTTTCGTCTCTATCCTGCACAATTGAACCTAGATCTTCCTTCAAAAGAAGGCATGCAGAACCAAAGACAAAAAACAAGAAATACTAGTATTTTGTCACAAATATGCGTACGTATACTGACTTGTTGAGAAAATATATTTAAATAAAAATTAAATACTTTGAAAAAAATAAAAACAACCATTAGGATAGAAAATTCTAATCGTCTAAAATTCACCATCTAAATTGACTAAACATAATAAAAAGTGCTTATCCTTAAATCCCAAACAAAAACGCGCAAGGGAGGCGCATATGCTCGGCAAAACTTTCATAAAGACAGCTCTACTTCTCACAATTATCACAGCATTACCCATCGCGTTAAAGGCAGAAAATGCTCAACAATCATCTTTAGAAGCAGATCAAAAAATAATCGAAGAAAAAAAATGGATCATCACATCCATTCATAAAAGCGATACTGAAAAATATGACAGCAAACACCTAGGCTTTATTAAGTTCAGCAATGGCAGCATAGAAGGCCAGTCAACCTGCAATCTTTATGATGGCGTCTATTCCATAGGTGAAAACCAAAAGTTCGAAATTTTCCGCATCGGCACGTCATTAGTGAATTGTAAAGTCGGCAACAAAATGAAAATCGAAGCAGACTATGTTGCAGGTCTTGAGCAAGTCACCAAATACAAACTTGAAAATGACCAACTCATCCTCTTGCAAGAAGGTGATAAAGAGTTTGTCCGCTTTAAGTTAAAAAAATAAAATCAGAGACCACATATCATCTCATGAGCAAATCAATCCTAATCACCGGCTGTTCCTCCGGCATCGGCAAATGCGCTGCAAAAACGTTAAGCGAACAAGGCTGGCAAGTTTTCGCAACCGCAAGAAAACCGGAAGATTTAAAAATGCTAAAGGAGGAACTTGGGGTTCATAGCCTCTATCTTGATTATAGAGACGAAGCCTCCATAAAAAATGTGGCCGATGAAGTCTTAGAGCTAACAAACGGCAAACTCTACGCCCTCTTCAATAATGGAGCTTATGGCCAACCAGGTGCCGTTGAAGATCTACCAACAAATGCATTAAGAGAACAATTTGAAACTAACTTTTTCGGCTGGCACGATTTGACAAAAAGGCTCATCCCCGCCATGCGCGCCAATAATGAAGGCCGCATCATCCAATGCTCAAGCATTTTTGGCTTTGTTAGCGCTCATTATAGGGGCGCTTATAATGCCTCTAAATATGCCGTCGAAGCGCTCTCTGATGCCATGCGCCAAGAGCTAAGAGACACCAATATCAAGGTCGCGATTATAGAACCCGGCCCGATAAGAACAGAATTTGTCCCGCGCTGCCTTCAAGCCTACGAAGAAAATATCGACACTGAAAACTCTCCCCATAAAGAGAGTTATAAAAAAAGAATAGACGCTATGAAAAAAGGCGGCACAGATAAATTCAAACTAGAGCCTGATATTGTGGTTGATAAGCTCATTCATGCCCTAACTAGCAAAAACCCTAAAATAAGATATTATGTCACCCTACCAACTTATTTCATGGCTTACGCAAAACGCTTTTTGCCTGCCAAAATGATTGATAATATCCTGATTAATAACTAAGTTTACTTTCAAACCACAAAAATTATTCAGAGCAAAAAAAGAGATCAACAAATATGGAACAACTAGCTTTCATGGTCGCCCCAATAGCTGTTTTATTGGTTTTTATAGTCCTTTGCATCGGCTTATGGAACATGATGCGCGGTGACAACCCCAATTTAAGCCAAAAACTCATGCGCTGGCGGGTAGGCTTACAATTCGCAGCTGTCTGTCTCCTCATGACCGCTATTTTCTTCAACGGGTCTTAAAGCTGCACGAACAACACAAACTAAATGCTCACTAAATAATAAACGAAGACAAATAACTAGGGTCTTCGGTTTCCTATCGCGCTCAATCGGAAAATAAAAATGGTCAAACTCAATAAGATTTACACAAAAACAGGTGACAAAGGTACAACTGGCCTTGCTTCAGGTGACCGGGTTGCAAAACACAATATCCGCATTGAAGCTTACGGCACTGTTGATGAAACAAACGCAAGCCTTGGCCTAGCCTTAGTGGCACTCAAACAAGACGATCCAAATTATGAGCAACTCAGCCCCATGATCCTACGTATCCAAAACGACCTGTTTGATTTAGGAGCTGATCTCGCAACCCCTGAAATCGAAGGCGCACCAGAGCCTGAATACCCACCATTGCGCATCACAAAAGAACAAGTCGAGCGTTTAGAGAGCGAAATTGATCTGCTGAACGAAGAGTTAGAACCCCTTCGCTCTTTTGTTCTACCAGGCGGTACACCCGTTGCAGCCAACCTGCACTTAGCCCGCACCATCTCACGCCGTGCAGAGCGTCACATGGTAGAATTAAGCCAAACTGAAAACGAAATTGTCTCAACAGAAGCTCTTCAATATATCAACCGCCTCTCAGACCTCCTCTTTGTCATGAGCAGATATGTCAATGACAAAGGCAACAGCGATATCCTATGGACACCGGGGCAAAACCGAAGTTAACTCCATAACCTCTCGCAAAATATGAATAAATCACCACTTGTGACAGTCTCATCTTGTCAATATAGTAAAGTTCAGATCTACTTTGCTTGATGGGGTAGCGATTTCGCTAAATATTCCGTCAATCGGTTTTACAAGCGAAATAAAGAGGTGCTTCACCCATGTTTGTTCCCCTACATGATACCAATCCGCTAGAACACATTAAATTCCAGTTCATGACAGTATTGATCATCGTCGCCAATGTGGTCATCTTTGTCATGTTCCAATCAGGCTTTGTTTATCCTGTGAACGAAGCCGCCATGGCAAGCTTTGCTGTGGTGCCTGGGGAACTACTCCCAGAAGGTCTAACCGGCCCCAATATCCCAGGCGAGAAATTCGATTTAATCCCCATCTCTGAAAAACTGACCCTTATAACCTACATGTTTCTCCATGGTGGCTGGTTGCACCTAGGTGGTAACATGCTGTTTTTATGGGTTTTTGGCGATAATATTGAAGATGCTATGGGCCATTTCACATTTTTAATTTTTTACCTACTATGCGGTGTCATAGCTGGCTATACCCACTCTCTTATGGCGCCAAATTCAGAAATACCGCTCATCGGCGCATCTGGCGCCGTTGCAGGGGTCATCGCAGCCTATTTAATGCTGCACCCAAAAGTAAAATTATGGGTTCTAGTTCTCGGTAACATCCCACTTCCAGTTAATGCAGCAATTGCGATCCTGGCATGGTTTGCCTTCCAAATTTTCCATATTATTTATCTAGATGGTGGAAACACAGCCTGGTGGGCGCATATTGGCGGATTTTTAGCTGGTATAGTGCTGATAGTCTTTATGAAACGCAGAGATGTTCCCCTCTTTAGTAACCAATAGATTAAGAACATCGAAATATTAGATATGAGCTCTAATGCAACTCTATTGACAGCGAAATTCATCACAGTTAGGTTCCGTCTGACAAATTTCCAACAAGGGACACGCTCGAATAGGTTCGAAGCAATACAAAAGTTGCTGTAGCTCTTAAAACTCAGCAATTTAAAACCTTTGCTTTGAAAACTTAGTTTATCCCAAAGAACTATGTGAAAACTTTGTGGGCTAATAAATCAGTCACAAAGTGGATGCTATTGCCGGTTGTTAGTGGGCAACCTTAAGGCATACTAAAAAAAGAGCATCTAAAACAAAACTCAAATGGAGGACCACATAAATGAAGATCCTAGTTCCGATAAAACGGGTCGTAGATTACAATGTTAAGATCCGTGTAAAATCAGATGGATCAGGTGTCGATTTGGCAAACGTAAAAATGTCAATGAACCCATTTGACGAAATCGCTGTTGAAGAAGCCGTTCGCTTAAAAGAAGCTGGCAAAGCAGAAGAAATCGTCACAGTTTCAATCGGCCCCAAGAAAACCCAAGAAACATTGCGTACAGCTCTTGCTATGGGCGCAGACAGAGCCATCCACATCGTAAGCGATGAGGG
>CAXIBI010000081.1:0-12445 GCA_964022305.1 uncultured Hyphomicrobiales bacterium
CGAGTGAAGTGATCGCTAAGGTCTTGACGCTGGTAGGGCAATTGAGTAGCCCTTAATGAAGTTCTGCGGCAAAATGATCAATCGTAACTTGAGGCACCAACAAAGTGGTAAGCGATTTCGTCAAATTTTATCAAAGCAAAATTACGGCGGGTGAAATTTCACAAGATGTCGCACAGCTCTTGGCCGTTGAAAAACTCAGCGAGCTAGAGGGCCGCCTAGCTGGTTATACACCCCCTGAAAATGGGTTTTTATCCTCACTATTTGGCCGAAAAGACGCAACTGATGAAGCTCCAAAAGGGGTTTACCTCTTTGGTGGTGTTGGGCGCGGAAAAACCATGATCATGGATCTGTTTTTCGAGCATGTTCCGTTTGAGCCGAAAAAAAGGTTTCATTTCAATGAGTTCATGGCACTAGCCCACGATGAGATTGCAAAGTTCAGGCACTCCCATGAAGGAGATCCGGTGCCGCTTGTTGCTGAAAAAATCGCAAGTGATGCGAAACTTCTCTGCTTTGATGAGTTTTACGTGACTGACATAGCAGATGCGATGATTTTAGGGCGTTTGTTTGGCGCACTCTTTAAAGAAGGGGTTGTTCTTGTCGCTACGTCGAATTGTCTGATCGAAGACCTCTATAAGGATGGCCTGAACAGACAGCTCTTTATGCCCTTTATAGAGCTCATCAATTCTAAAATGATCACCCATGAAGTCATCTCGCCCATTGATTTCAGATTAAGAGAGTTGGATGGGGAAGAACTTTACTTTAGCCCCAATGACCAAATAGCAGACGAAAATCTATGTAAATTATGGCAACATATTACCGGGAAAGCGGAAGGTAAGCAGGCTCAAATCATAGTAAAAGGGCGAGAGCTAATAGTGCCAGAGGCTTTAGGTGGGGTCGCGAGATTCACTTTTGCAGACCTTTGTGCCAGGCCTTTAGGGCGAGATGATTATTTGACCTTAGTCGAAAAATACCACACGATTTTCATTGAAGATATCCCGCAATTAACGGCCGCAGAGCGCGATCAGGCGCGAAGATTTATCACGTTAATCGATACGATTTATGATAGCCAGGTGCGCCTAGTTGCCTCAGCTGAAGTTGAGCCGAATCTGTTATATGAAGCAGGTGATAATGCCTTTTTATTTGAGAGAACGGCTTCTCGGTTAATAGAAATGCAACGTGGCGCCCATTTGTTAAATAACGAGCAATTAGAAAAAGAGGCAAATTCATTTATTTGATTTTCACCTAAAATTCTAAAATAACGCGTATTAGTTGTTGAGAGTTTGGATTTACGCGTAAGTAAATTGATACCATTTTCGCAAAAAGAGGTAATATCCTATGTGGAATCGGTATGAAATTGGACTTTATTGTAAAAAAAAACACGAACTGATGTTTTTTTCCAGCCTGCGACCTTGCGCCGCGCCTCGTTTCGAGCTAACCACTCACGCATACCGAATTGAAGTTTGTTTGGAGAAAACCCTTGCACTCTAGAATGTAAGGGAATAATGAGCTCCAGATAAATGGCATTATAATGAATGACATTATAAAAGGAGCAAATAAATATGGCGCGTAATAAAGTAGCCCTCATTGGTTCTGGCATGATCGGGGGGACACTAGCTCACCTAATCGGTTTGAAAGAATTAGGCGATGTCGTAATGTTCGACATTGTAGACGGCATGCCAAAAGGCAAGTCTCTTGATATTGCACAATCTTCCCCAGTTGATGGCTTTGATAGTTCACTAAAAGGCACCACAGAATATGCAGATATTGAAGGTGCAGATGTTGTTATCGTAACAGCAGGCATTCCAAGAAAACCAGGCATGAGCCGTGATGATCTTCTTGAAATCAATTTAAAAGTGATGGAACAAGTTGGCGCGGGCATTAAAAAATATGCTCCAGACGCCTTTGTGATCTGTATTACAAATCCATTGGACGCAATGGTTTGGGCGCTGCAAAAAGCAAGTGGCCTTCCACCAGAAAAAGTTGTTGGTATGGCTGGCGTTCTAGATAGTGCGCGTTTCCGTCTTTTCCTTGCTGAAGAATTTGACGTCTCAGTTGAAGATGTAACAGCTTTCGTACTTGGCGGTCACGGTGATACGATGGTTCCATTGGCCAGATATTCAACAGTAGCGGGCATCCCGCTAACCGATCTTGTTAAAATGGGTTGGATCACAGGCAAGCGCCTAGAAGAAATCATCCAGCGTACACGTGCAGGTGGCGCGGAAATCGTTGGTCTTTTAGGAAATGGCTCAGCTTATTATGCGCCAGCTTCTTCAGCGATTGCTATGGCAGAAAGCTACTTAAAGAATAAAAAACGCGTTCTTCCATGCGCAGCTTACCTCAATGGTGAGTATGGCGTAGATGGTCTCTATGTTGGTGTTCCTGTTGTGATTTCAGACAAAGGCGTTGAGCGCGTTGTTGAAATCAATCTCGACGGGGAAGAAAAAGCAGCATTCGGGGCTTCCGTGGAAGCTGTGCAAGGTCTTGTGGAAGCGTGCAGTCGCATCGCACCACATCTCGAGGGTTAATCACTAAGGCGGCGAGAGCCGCCTTAACTTATTCTGATCCTAGGAATTAGAAATAAAAAGGCAGAACATATGAATATTCATGAATATCAAGGTAAAGCGGTGTTAAAGGAATTTGGTGTTCCTGTATCAAAGGGGGGCATTGCCTTCACACCAGCTGAAGCAAGAGCAGCAGCACAAGAACTTGGCGGGCCGTTGTGGGTTGTTAAGTCTCAAATCCACGCTGGTGGCCGTGGTAAAGGTAAATTTAAAGGCTTAGATGCTGATGCAGCTGGCGGTGTGCGTTTAGCTCGCTCTGTAGATGAAGTTGAAGAAAATGCAGCCGAAATGCTTGGCACCGTTTTGGTAACTCACCAAACAGGCCCAGAAGGCAAGCAAGTACACCGTCTATATATCGAAGATGGTACTGACATCGCTGATGAGCTTTATCTCTCAGTTCTCGTTGATCGTGAAACCTCAAGAGTTGCATTCGTTGCATCAACAGAAGGCGGCATGGACATTGAAGCCGTTGCTGAAGAAACACCTGAAAAGATCATCACATTTTCAGTTGACCCAGCTACAGGCTTTATGCCTTTACATGGCCGCAAATTAGCAGGTGCTTTAAATCTGCATGGTGATTTAGCAAAGCAAGCCGCTAAAATTGGCGCAGCTTTATATAAAGCTTTCACTGAAAAAGACATGGCGCTTCTAGAGATCAACCCATTGGTTGTGACAAAAGAAAACAACTTGAAATGCCTAGACGCTAAAATTGGCTTTGATGGCAATTCACTCTATCGCCATCCTGATATTATGGAACTTCGCGATCTTGAAGAAGAAGACGCAGCTGAAGTTGAAGCCTCTAAATATGATCTATCATACATCAAACTAGATGGCAGCATTGGCTGCATGGTGAACGGTGCGGGTCTTGCTATGGCCACAATGGACATCATTAAGCTTTATGGTGAAGAGCCAGCTAACTTCCTCGATGTTGGCGGCGGCGCAACAAAAGAAAAAGTGACAGAAGCCTTTAAAATCATTCTTTCTGACGAGAACGTAAAAGGTATCCTAGTGAATATCTTTGGCGGCATCATGCGCTGCGATGTGATCGCAGAAGGTGTGATTGCAGCGGCGACTGAAATGGATCTAAAAGTTCCGTTGGTTGTGCGTCTAGAAGGCACAAATGTTGAAAAAGGTAAGGAAATTTTAGCGGGTTCAAGTCTAGCTATTATTCCAGCAGACAATTTGGCAGACGCTGCACAAAAAATTGTGGCAGCAGTGAAGGAGGCAGCGTAAATGTCAATTCTCGTAAATAAAGACACAAAAGTTATCTGTCAGGGTTTCACAGGTAGCCAAGGTACATTCCACTCAGAACAAGCCATTGATTATGGCACCCAAATGGTTGGCGGTGTAACACCTGGTAAAGGTGGCGGTGAGCATTTAGGTTTGCCAATCTTCAACTCTGTTCATGAAGCAATGGAAAAAACGGGCGCAAACGCAACAGCGATTTATGTGCCACCTCCATTTGCTGGTGACGCGATCCTAGAAGCGATTGACGCTGAAATTCCACTTGCCATCTGTATCACTGAGGGCATTCCAGTGATGGATATGGTGAAAGTGAAGCGCGCACTAGAAGGCTCTAAAACACGCCTTATTGGTCCAAACTGCCCAGGTGTGATCACACCAGATGAATGTAAAATCGGTATTATGCCGGGTCACATTCACAAGCGCGGTAAAGTGGGTATTCTCTCTCGCTCTGGCACATTGACATATGAAGCTGTTGGTCAAACATCAGCAGCGGGCCTTGGCCAATCTACATGTGTTGGTATTGGCGGTGACCCAGTGAAGGGTACAGAGTTTATCGACGTTTTAGAAATGTTCCTGGCTGATGATGAAACTGAGAGCATCATCATGATTGGTGAAATTGGTGGCTCAGCTGAAGAAGATGCCGCTGAATTCCTCAAGCAAAATTCAGTTAAAAAACCAGTTGTTGGCTTTATCGCAGGCGTAACAGCACCTCCAGGCCGCACAATGGGCCATGCTGGTGCGATCGTCTCTGGCGGTAAAGGTGGCGCTGAAGACAAAATTGAAGCTATGAAATCAGCCGGCATAGCTGTTGCTGATAGCCCAGCTTCACTAGGCACAACTTTGGTTGAGGTCTTAAAAGGCTAAAAAGAGCACCTATATACAAAGGTGACAACAAAATAGTAATGCAGGCCTGCTTGTGAAGGTCAAATATGTAAAGTGGGCCTGCATTTAAAGTTTCTATCATATTGGCTTATGGGGCTTTTCGCTTATGGAAATTGGCTCCCTTGGGCAAAGGATCGCGCCCTGCCTATTCAAGTCTTGCCTATTTTATGGCAATCAAGAGATGCAGGCCGGCCCCCCCATAAACCAAACGTGATTTGGAAGTGATGGCTTTCTATATGAGGATCTAACAGAAGCGGTAGACGCTTTTGTTAGGAGTTCATACTGCAGGCTCTAGATGTGTTTATGGATGCGGCTTACTCAAGGAAATTTAGGTCATGGCGCGAAACGAAGAAAATGATGCTTTTCTGAAAACCTCTTTTCTATATGGGGCAAATGCGGGTTATATCGAAGAACTCTATGCAAAATGGTCAACCAACCCTTCAGTTGTGACTGAAGATTGGGCTAATCTTTTTGAGAGCTTAAACCCAGATGATATTGAAGCTCTGGCCAATGCAACTAAGAATTCAGAAGGCCCAAGCTGGAAAAAAGATAATTGGCCGATTGCAGCCAATGGTGAGCTGGTCTCAGCAATGGACGGTAATTGGGGTGCCATTGAAAAATCTTTAGATACAAAAATCAACAACCGCGCAAAATCAGCCGGCATTGAAATTTCAGAAAGTGAAGCTCAAAGCGCCATTAAAGACAGTGTGCGCGCATTGATGCTTATCCGTGCTTATCGTGTTCGTGGACATTTGGCAGCAGATTTGGACCCATTAGGGCTAGCTGAAAAAACCGCCCATTCTGAACTACAGCCTGAAAGCTACGGCTTTACAGCAGCTGATATGGATCGCCCGATCTTCCTAGATCATGTTTTGGGGTTAGAAACCGCAACCATGAACGAGATCATGGCAATCTTAAAACGAACCTATTGCCATCATGTCGGTGTTGAGTTCATGCATATCTCTGATGCTGAGCAAAAAGCTTGGATCCAGGAACGCATTGAGGGCAAGGACAAAGCGATTAGCTTTACGCCTGAAGGTAAGAAAGCCATCCTTTATAAATTGATGGAATCTGAAGGCTTTGAAAAATTCCTTGATGTAAAATACACAGGCACAAAACGGTTTGGCCTTGATGGTGGTGAAGCACTCGTGCCAGCGCTTGAGCAAATCATCAAACGCGGTGGTAATCTAGGCCTGAAAGACATCATCCTAGGTATGCCACACAGAGGCCGCCTGAACGTTCTCTGTAACGTGATGAGCAAACCATTTCGCGCTGTGTTTAATGAATTTAGAGGCGGTTCTTCAAACCCTGATGATGTTGAAGGTTCAGGTGATGTGAAATATCACTTAGGCGCTTCAAGTGACCGTGAGTTTGATGGCAATAATGTCCACCTCTCACTCACCGCCAACCCCTCTCACCTTGAGATCGTTGATCCGGTTGTGCTCGGAAAGGCGCGCGCCAAACAAGATCAACACAGTGTGAAAGATCAAACAGGTAAAACAGATCGCACAACAGTACTACCATTGCTCTTGCATGGTGATGCCGCTTTTGCCGGCCAAGGTGTTGTAGCTGAATGTTTTGGCTTGTCAGGTTTGGTTGGTCATAGAACAGCTGGCTCAATCCACTTCATCGTAAACAACCAAATCGGCTTTACAACCAGCCCACATTTCTCACGCTCATCTCCTTATCCATCAGATGTAGCAAGAACCGTGAGCGCGCCGATCTTGCACGTAAATGGCGATGATCCTGAAGCGGTTGTGTTTGCAGCAAAAATTGCGATTGAATATAGACAAAAATTCCAACTTCCCGTTGTGATTGATATGTTCTGCTATCGTCGCTTTGGTCACAATGAAGGTGACGAACCCTCCTTCACACAGCCACTGATGTACAAAAAAATCAGATCGCACCCTTCAGTGATTGAGATCTATTCTGAAAAACTGATCAAAGAAGGCGTGATGACAAAGGATGAAGTCGAGACAATGCGCGCTGAAGTTCGCGAAATGCTTGATGAAGAATTCGCAGCTGGTGAAGACTATAAGCCAAACAAAGCAGATTGGCTCGATGGCCGTTGGTCTGCCATTGGCTTTGCTGAAGATGATGCGCGCCGCGGTGAAACAGGTGTTGATCTAGATATCCTAAAAAATATCGGTCAAAAAATTACAGAAATCCCTGACGGATTTCATATTCATAAAACCATCGCTCGCCTCATCAAAAAACGTAGAAAAATGATTGATGATGAAACAGGTATTGATTGGGGCATGGCCGAGCATCTAGCCTATGGCTCGCTGGTCAATGAGGGCTTTAAAGTTCGCCTTTCAGGCCAAGACTGTGAGCGTGGAACTTTCTCACATCGCCACTCTGTTCTACTTGATCAGGAAAATGAAAATAAATACACACCATTAAATAATATCTCAGAAGACCAAGCTCATTTTGAGGTCATTAACTCAAGTCTTTCTGAAGAAGCAGTTCTTGGCTTTGAATATGGCTATAGCTTAGCCGAGCCGCAAGCACTTACTATGTGGGAAGCTCAATTTGGTGACTTTGCTAATGGTGCTCAAGTTATTTTTGATCAGTTCTTAAGCTCAGGTGAGCGCAAATGGCTGCGCATGTCTGGTCTCGTTGTGATGCTACCCCATGGCTATGAAGGCCAAGGTCCAGAGCACTCATCAGCGCGCTTAGAGCGGTATTTACAACTCTCAGCTGAGGACAATTGGCAAGTTGCAAACTGTACAACACCGGCCAATTATTTCCATATCCTGCGCCGGCAGTTGCACCGCAAATTCAGAAAGCCGCTTATCTTGATGACGCCAAAATCTCTCTTGCGTCACAAGCGCGTAATTTCACGCCTTGATGAACTCGGCCCTGATTCAACCTTCCACCGTGTGTTGTGGGATGATGCTGAATTAGCGACAGATAAAAAAGATAAGCTGGTTGCTGATGAGAAAATCAAGCGCGTGGTGCTTTGCTCTGGTAAAGTATATTACGACTTGTTTGAAGAGCGTGAGAAACGCGGCATTAAAGATGTTTATCTCATGCGTGTTGAGCAACTCTATCCTTTCCCGGCACGGGCACTGGCGCAAGAACTTTCGCGCTTCAAGGATGCTGATGTTATCTGGTGTCAGGAAGAGCCCAAAAATATGGGAGCCTGGAGTTTTGTTGAAAGCAATATTGAGTGGGTACTTGATCACACAGGAGCCAAAACCAAGCGTCCATCATATGTCGGCCGCGCGGCAAGTGCGTCAACTGCGACCGGTATGATGAGTAAACATATGGCTCAATTAAACGCCTTCCTTGATGAGGCACTAACTGTTTAAATTTTATTTTGCAAATATGAGGGCAATACAATGTCAACAGAAATAAGAGTTCCAACTCTTGGTGAAAGTGTCACTGAAGCAACCGTTGGACAATGGTTTAAAAAGCCTGGCGAGGCCGTCAATGTTGATGAGCCCCTCGTTGAACTGGAAACAGACAAAGTCACAGTAGAAGTCCCATCACCAATAGCTGGTGTAATGGGCGATATTCAAGTTGAAGAAGGTGACACCGTTGAGGTGGGCGCTCTCTTGGGCGCAATCGCAGCTGGTGATGGCCCAGCTGTTACAACAACGCCGGTTCAAAAAGAAGAAAGCAAAAAGCAAGAAGAAACAGCAAGCGCTGCAAATGATGATATGCCACCAAGCCCTTCAGCTGCGAAGTTGGCAAAAGAAAATAACATCGATCCAGGCAGTGTTAATGGCTCAGGCAGACGCGGCCAGGTTTTAAAAGAAGATATCTTAGGTGTGATTGAAAAAGGCGGCTCACCTATCAAAGCTGAAAAAGCGCCTACACCGCGTCCGCAATCAGCACCTGATGATGCATCCCGTGAAGAACGCGTTCGCATGACAAAGCTTCGTCAAACCATTGCACACCGCTTAAAAGATGCTCAGGCAACAGCTGCGATGCTTACAACATTTAACGATGTTGACATGACAGCTGTGATGAACCTTCGCAAAGAATATAAAGACCTCTTTGAGAAAAAACACGGCGTCAAACTTGGCTTTATGGGTCTGTTTGTAAAGGCATGTATCCAAGCCCTTAAAGATGTGCCTGAAGTGAACGCAGAAATTGATGGCAATGACATCATCTATAAAAATTACTATCATGTAGCTGTTGCAGTTGGCACACCAAAAGGTTTGGTTGTACCAGTGGTGCGCGATGCTGATGATATGAGCTTAGCTGCAATTGAAAAGAAAATCGGTGATTTTGGTGTTCGTGCCCGTGATGGCAAGCTTGGCATTGAAGAAATGCAAGGCGGAACATTCACAATCTCAAACGGTGGTGTTTATGGCTCGTTAATGTCAACACCTATTCTAAACGCGCCGCAATCAGGCATTTTAGGTATGCACCGTATTGAGCAGCGCCCAGTTGTAATCAATGGTGAAATCCAAGTGCGCCCAATGATGTATCTGGCACTGTCTTATGATCACCGTATTGTTGATGGAAAAGGTGCAGTAACATTCCTTGTACGTGTGAAAGAAGCACTCGAGGATCCACAGCGTCTAGTATTAGATCTCTAATTTTTCAAGGGTTTCTCACGGGAATTCTTTAATTAGAGAGTGAGGAGTATATGATGAGTGAAGCTAAAGAGATAAAAAATGACTCAGTAAAGGAAGATGGCAAGCCAACCTTCCTTTTCTGGATCGTAAGTGTTCTGGCGATTGTCTGGGGTGCTTTTGGCCTGATTGATTATTATCTTATTACAACGGGTAATAGTGAATATATCGCCCAGTTGCCAGAGAAATTCAAAGCTATGGTTGATGGGTTTCCCCTATGGCGGACAGGCCTTTGGATGGCCTCTATAGGTGGTGCTATTATAGGCGGGACCTTAATGCTATTGCGCTCTGAGTGGGCGGTTCCATTCCTTTGGCTTGTTCCTATCACCATGGTCATCGGGTTTGTTGGCTATGATTTATTACTCGCAAATGGAATGGAAGCTTACGGCACATACGGTCTCGTTGCTTCAACCATTATGATTTTAATCTCTCTCATTCTGGCGCTTTATGCAGCTGGTTGTGATGAGGATGAAATTTTAAGATAAAGCTCAAGGCTCAGGTCAAAATGGCATTTGGTTGAGAACTGAGAGATATAGAAAAGTGAAATGTTCGTCAGAGAAAGTGTGGCTATAGAAGCTGGCTTATTTCTGACGAGCAATAAATTATAAGAAATTTAAATTTCGACAAGATGATAAAGGTGGAAAATATCATGTCCGATCAAGTCTTTGATTTAACAGTTATTGGCACGGGGCCAGGGGGCTATGTGTGTGCCATTCGTGCAGCTCAATTGGGCATGAAAGTCGCTGTTGTCGAAAAACGCAAAACCCATGGCGGCACCTGCCTCAATGTTGGGTGTATTCCATCAAAAGCTTTATTACACGCGTCCGAACTGTTTGATGAAGCCAATCACGGCATGGCTAAGCTCGGCATCAAAGTGAAGCCAGAGCTCGATTTACCAGCCATGATGAAGCATAAAACAGATACCATCAAAGGTAACGTGAGCGGCATCGATTATCTCTTGAAAAAGAACAAGATCACACCGTTCCATGGCGCTGGTAAAATCACAGCCGCGGGTGAAGTAACCGTCACTGCCGATGATGGTGGGACCACGGTTGTGAAATCCAAGAACATCTGCATTGCAACCGGTTCTGACGTTGCGCAAATTCCTGGCATTGAGATTGACGAAAAAACTGTTGTCTCATCCACGGGCGCACTAGAGCTTGGCAAAGTACCAGATCACATGGTTGTTGTCGGCGCAGGTGTTATTGGTTTAGAGCTCGGCTCTGTATGGCGCCGCTTGGGAGCGAAAGTAACTGTTGTTGAATTCCTTGATCGTATCTTGCCTGGTATGGATGATGAAGTGGCAAGTTCATTTGAGAAAATCTTGAAAAAGCAAGGCATTGAATTCAAGCTAGGCTCAAAAGTGACCGGTGTTGAAAAAGCCAAATCAGCAAAGGGCAAAACCAAAGTTACTGTTGAGCCAAGACAAGGCGGTGACGCTGAGGTGATTGAAACTAACTCTGTGCTGGTTGCCATTGGCCGTGTACCATTTACTGATGGCTTAGGGCTTGAAGAGTTAGGGATTGCCAAAGATAACCGTGGCCGCATCACAGTTGATGAGAAGTTCCAAACCAATGTTCCAGGCATTTTCGCGATCGGTGATGTCATCGAAGGTGCAATGCTAGCTCACAAAGCTGAAGAAGAAGGTGTTGCCTTGGCAGAGAACTTGGCCGGTCAAGCAGGCCATGTGAACTATAACCTCATCCCAGGTGTGGTTTATACTTATCCTGAAGTGGCATCTGTTGGCAAAACTGAAGAGCAACTAAAAGAAGAAGGCCGTGACTATGTAAGTGGTAAATTCCCCTTCATGGCCAATGGTCGCGCTAAAGCCAACAATCAAACAGATGGTTTTGTGAAAGTCTTGGCTGATAAGAAAACTGATCGCGTGCTTGGTGTTCACATCGTTGGCCCAATGGCTGGTGAAATGATTGGTGAAGCAACTGTATTGATGGAATTTGGCGGCTCTGCAGAAGATCTGGCTAGAACCTGCCACGCTCACCCAACACTCACTGAAGCAATTAAAGAAGCAGCGCTCGCAACTGACAAACGCGAAATTCATATGTAAGATTTGAGCGACTTATAAATAGTTTATAAAAAAGGGTGAGAGACTAGTCTCTCACCCTTTTTTATTTTTTCTCAATCTTAGATTTTAAGATATTGGAAAATTGAATTAATCAAGTTTCGTAACATCAAAGCCAGCATCACGATACGCTTCGACCAACCCATGGCGCCCTGTCATATGCAAAGCACCAACAGCGATAAAAGCTCCTCCTTTTTCGACAAGAGGAAGGGAGCGGTCAAACATTTGTCTGTTACGCTTCACAATCATAATGTCCAAGAATTCAGCCATAGCTGAAGTGGTTTTCTCTTCATCTTTACCAAAAGCAATAGAGAAGGGGATCATCATCCCAATTTGACGAGATTTATAAAGTTGCATGGCAGTAAAATAAAAATCATTAATCCGCTTATGCTGGAAAATACCATCTTGCAGCAACGTGATTTGATGCTTCAGAGCTAGCGAGCTAAAAGCTGAAAATTGATCGTGCAAACTTTCTAACCCGATGACTTTCTTACCCGCCTTTTTGGCCTTGCTTACAATTTGTTGGTCAAGAGAAACCACCCCCTTACTCATACGAAAGGCCTCGCACCCAGGAATTTGGAAATAGCTGATATAAGCAAACCAGGGTTTTAATAGTGGAATCATATTTTTAGGCATGCCTTGTTTTTGAGCTTCTCGAACAATATTTTGAAAATCATCCTGACTAAGATAGTCATGTAACTTTGGCCCTTTAAGTGAGAAAAATTGCCCAGGGTTTTTCTGCATATAAGATTGCATTGTAGCCGGGCTTAAATCAGCAACTTCAACGGCAACTTGTTTAGAAAGCTGAAAAGCTTTTGCAGCTTTAGCGCTTAAAGCTGTCACGTGAGGGTCTGTTGTATGCATCGTTCCAAAAAGATAAGAAGGCTCACCATCTCCACCATCAATGCGCCACAAAACGGCGTCAGAGTTTTTATCAATATCAGCAACCCGTTTGAGCTTTTGATATCTTTCAGGCTCAATGACCCTCATTTCTTCAATGATATCAACGCCTTTGCAAGTGGGCAGATTTTCCGCTTGAACTTGTGGAGCTTCAGCAAGTCCTATTGAGGAAGTGAATAGTATAAAAA
>CAXIBI010000082.1:0-12292 GCA_964022305.1 uncultured Hyphomicrobiales bacterium
CCGACGAGTTTGCTTCTCTTGAGAATAAGACGGCGGTAGATGCCTTTTTCTTCATCTCTATAAATGAGACTGTCTATATCGACACGTTCAGCGAGTTGCTCTACATCTCCCATTGAAAAAACATCTGAGCCAACGACTTTTAACTTCGTTGTTGGGAGTGAGCCTGTGTAGGTTTCATCTTCACCTTGAATGTTAGCAACTGCAATGGTGGCTTGCTCTAGGCCAGGACCAACGAGGCCATAGGTGTGGCCTTCATATTCAGCACATTCACCAATGGCATAAATATCAGGGTCAGAGGTTTGCAAGGTTTTATTGACAGTGATGCCACGGCCAACAGATAGGCCAGCATCGCGGGCGATTTCCATATTGGCTCTGATGCCGGTGCAAACGATGATGGTGTCACACTTTATTGTCTCACCATTTGAGAGGGTAACGCCCTCTACTCTGCCATTGCCGGTGATTTCTTTGACGGATATTCCGGTTTTGACCTCTAGTTCTAAATTTTCAATTTGTGATTTGAGAAGGTTGCCTGCTTCTTCATCTAATTGGCGAGCCATGAGCCAGCTTTCATGCTCGATGACAATTGTATCGATATCCCGATTGGCCATGCCGCGTGCGGCTTCTAAGCCTAACAAACCGCCACCGATGACAAGGCATTTACGGGCTGAAAAACTGCGCGCGATGAGTTTTTCGACATCATCAAAATTGCGGAACTTAAAGACGCCGTCGCGGTCCGCTCCAGGAATTGCGGGGATGTGAGCTCTGGAGCCGGTGGCAATGATGAGTTTCGAGTAGGGAAAGGCACGATCAAATTGACCGATGACGATCTTCTTTTCTGGATCAATCGCGACAATGGGGTGGGATGTATATTGTTTAATTAGAGTTTCATCAGGGAAGTTGGGCTCTAGATATACTTGACCAAGTTGGACATCGCCTGAGAGGAGAGGGGTGAGCTTTACTCTGTTATAAGGTTGCCAGCGTTCGGCGTTGAAAATCGTGACAGGGGTTTTCTTTGCAGCCAAGCATTCGGCTGCTCGAATTCCTGTTGGTCCCCCGCCGATAACAATCACGGGATCATTGTTTGTTTCTTGATTTATGCATGCGTCATGGTCATCAGAAATGCTCTGATCTAGCGTCATCAATAAACCCCCTCTGATGAGTTGCATTTGAAGCATTAAATGCAACTCATACTTTGAATGCTCAAACAATTGCAGCGGTGTAACTTTCGTTATCTATGATGCATGTTTGATGCATTTTTAATTTGGTTTATTAAAAGCAAGGGGTGTGCCAAGAAAAATAATTTTTAAAAACGCAATAAAAACAATGCTTTGTTGTTTTTGCCTTGTAAGAGTTTGAAAAATGATTGTGATTATGGATTGTGCAATAAAGCTTAAGAGATGATCAATTTTGTTTTGTGAGCAGAGTATTATCTAATCAAGAAGATGCTTATTTGAGCGACTTTTTTTCAAAAGACCATGTTTTGTTTTTTTATCGAGACGCTTTTTCTTTGAGCTTTTTGTTGGCTTTGTTTTGATACGTTTCTTTGGGGTGCGTGTTGCAGATAAGATGATTTCTAATAATCGTTCTTTGGCGTCCCTTCTGTTCATCTCTTGGGTGCGGTGACGATCAGCGTTAATGATAAGCTCGCCCTCTTTGGTGAGGCGGTTGTCATTCCGATTTAGAATTCTGTTCTTTATATAATCAGGCAAGCTTTTAGAGCTGCTAACATTGAAGCGGAGTTGAACGCCGGTTGCGACTTTGTTGACATTTTGTCCGCCACTGCCGCGAGATGTGACAAAGCGTTCTTCAATTTCATCATTCTCAAGTGAGATTGAGTTGGTGATTTTTGTCTTCATGTAATCACTTTACTTAGATAGACACTGAGATCTCTTACTCAGAGATGTTCTGCCTGCACATCTTTTGTCCAGCCGGCTGTTAATTTTTTGCCTGTTTCTATCACTGGTCGTTTGATCAATGTTGGGTTTGATATCAGTGTGCTTTCTGTTTGGTTCGTTAGCGCGCCCTCTTGTTCAGTTTCGCTTAAGTTGCGCCAGGTTGTTGAGCGTTTGTTCAGTAGTTTTTCTGTGCCTATTTGTTTGAGCCAGTGGGGAACTTTTGCCTCAAGGTCAGCATCTTGTCTGATGTCAATGAACATCACTTCGCTGCCGTTTGCTTCAAGGGCTTTGAGTGCTTTTTTGCAGGTGTCGCAATTTTTAAGGCCATAGAGAGTGTGTTTTGTCATCTGGGTTCCTATTTGCGTATTTTTAGCATGTTAATAGTTGTGTATCTTAAATAAACTCATTTTTCTATTCTGTAAGCAAGTGGAGATGAGTACTCACATTTAAATTATGTTTTATGTGATCTTGCTTTTGAGGTGCTGGAGCTTGATGCTAGTGGTCAAAAAAGAGATTTTATCAGAAAGCCGAAAAAAAGCTCATGACCTAAGAGCAAAATTAGGTCATGAGAAGTAAGTGAAGGAAATTTAAAAGTTAATGGACTTATTTGGCATTGATTGAGCTGTTAAATATATCTCTGTGCAATTTCCACTGACCATTTTCTTTCTGCCATATTACGATATATTTACCTTGGTCAGCTTGTTTTCCTTCAGTGTTTTTCAAAACATATTTACTAACCTCAATGGCAGTGTCACCAAGCACAGTCAGTTCTAGAGTTGTCAAATTAGCAGCAGTCAATCCGCTTTTAAACGCGCCATCCCAAAATTTACGAATATTATCACGACCAGTTACAAAATCGTTTTTTGGCGGCATAAGCTGTGCTTGTAACGTATAGAGGGCGGCCAGGCCATCAGCATTTTGTGATTTAAAAGCTTTTTCAAATTGCTCATTAACGGCCCCAATTGCCTCTTTATCTTTCATTTGACTGGCGTTTAAACCAGTTATAGTTGCTGCAAAAAGAATGAAAATACTAATAATGGAGAGGGATATAGATTTCATAGTTACTCACCTTTCATGTGTTATCTAAAGTTAGATTTTCTATGAAACTTATTGCCATGTTCCGCATTTTGCTTCTATACACGAACTAGACTTTGATATGGACAAAATTGACACTTTTTAAATATTCAGAATTAAAGTGACTATCTTTAGATGATTTGAAATTATAATTTAACTCCATATCTAATTTTAAAATTGATGGTACAGGCTAACACTGTTTGAGAGTTTGAATATGGTTGCAGATAAAGTTGATTTACTCACTATTCCTCAGAATTGTTCTATAGAGAATGCGCTTCCAGAAGTTGCTGTGCAATTGGTGCCTGGTGTTGCACCTCATTACCCAATTGAATTATATCGTCTTTATTTTGCTCCAGAAGCTGACATTGATTTGACTTTAGAAGCTCAATCGTTGGTGCTCAGACAGGGGCAATTTTTAACTTTATCGCCAGGTGAGAGTGTTCAGTTTTCTCAAGGTGCGAAAGTGCAATCTATTTGTTTTTTGCATGATTTCTTTTGTATCAAAGTTTTGAGAAATGAGGTTTTTTGTGATGGATTGGTGTTTAATAAATTAAAAGGTTTGCCGATCATTTCATTTCCCGTTTATGAGCAGAAAATCTTACAAGGTCGTATTGAAGAATTATATTCTATCTTGAATTATCAGGGTCCTTTTTTTCGTGATAGAGCAATTAACACATTGAAATCCATTCTTTTACATGCAGCGCAATTCAAGATTGAGACAACAAAAGAAAAAGATTTTCTTGAACAACAACAAAAACAGATTTCAAGTTTGGTTTTAGATTTCCAGAATTTGGTCGAAGAAACTTATACTCTGAGAAAAGATGTTGCTTTTTATAGTGATGCTTTGGGGGTTAGCCCGATTACGTTAAATCGTAAGGTGAGAAATGAGCTTGGCAAGACGGTTATTCAATTTGTGAATGAAAGACTTGCTATTGCGGCGCGAGTGGCTCTTCGATCAGGGAAAAAGTCAGTCAAAGAAGTGGCCTTTGACCTTGGATTTGCAGATCCGTTATATTTTTCTCGTTTTTTTAAAAAACAATTTGGCAGTCCTCCAACGCATTATTTTGAAGAGCAAAATGAAAAGTAAAAATATGACTGTTTTGTATTTTTATAAATCTTTAATCTAATAGTTCGTCAGCGCGGACTTTGACTTTTTCAGCTTGCTCATGTTCCGCTAAGACCCGACCAAAGAGTTGCTTGGTGCGTTCAACGCCGCCAATAACACCGGGCTCTAAAGTATAGGCGAAAATAGCTGTGTGGCGTTGTTCGTCTCCTTTTACTGGACTGACATGATGGAGAGAATATCGCCCTTTAAAGAGCTGTAGATCACCCACTTCCAGACTAAGGTCAGTGACTTGATCATGAGGTTTATCTCCATTGAGAAGAATGCTTTTCACCGTGTTTAAGTTTTCGTCTCCTGGTGTGCGAATGCCTGGGCTATAGCGGAAATTGCCCCCAGCTTTAGGCTTTTTTGTGAGCAGGCTGACGGTGAATTCATTTATGTCATAATGCCAGGGGTGGGCGCAGCCTGGATTGAGTACATTGACACAAAGGCCGGCAAGTGGGTCGGCGAGCTGATAAAGTTTATCAAACTCGAAACAATCAGCTAAAAACTGTGTGAAGTGATTGTCATTATAAAGCCTATGAATGATGTCTGTTTCTGGGATGAGATCACGGGCGACGAAGGCATTTTCTCGTTGCATGGTTATTTTTGCAGGGTGATCTTCTGGCAGGGGGGCATCTAGTGGCACGTTATAGGCGTTGACTGTTTCTTGTTTGTAATAGGCAAGGGGGGCGACTTTTTCGCCTTCTTGTTCAATTTGGCCCTGCCATTCCGGTTTGATAAAGCCTTTTAAAACAGCGCAGCCTTCCTTTTTAAGATCTTTGCGTAGGTTTTGAAGCAGGCTTTTATATTGGGAGCTTTCTCGATTTTGCAGGGGGTAATCTGAACTGTTTGTAAATTGTTCTAGGAATAAAGGATCGTTTTCTTTCATACTTGCCTCATTTAAGATAAAAACAGTCAAACAAATCTGCAAAAATAGTAGCTTAATTTATCAATAGGGGAGATGAATGAGTAATTCAACAGTTAGCGCGCCAGGTGAAGCCCAAGAGGGTACTTTTTCTTATGAAGAGACTTTACCAAAAGTTCCGTTGCCAGAGCTTGGTGTTACAAAAGAAAAATTTATTGAATGGTGTAGCCCGCTCTTAAGTGAAGAAGAATTAAAGAAAACAAAAGATGCACTTGAGACTTTTACGAAAAGCGGTGGTTTGGGTGAGAAGCTGCATCAGGCTTTAACTGAATTTGATGATCATAAAGATACACATAGCTGGCTAGATGTGTTTTGGCCGTCGCGTTATTTGGGCCGCCGCGACCCAATTTCGCTGAATGCGAACTTTTTCTTTCTCTTTAGAAATGAAGAACTCAACCAAGTTCAGCGGGCTGCGAAAATTGCGGCGTCAGCGCTGAACTATAAGTTATTGTTAGACAAAGAACAAATTCCAGTAGCGAAAATAAAAGATACTCCTTTATCGATGGACCAGGTGAAATATTTATTTTCTGCAACGCGTATTCCAGGCGATCCACAAGACACGCTTCGTAGTTTTTATAGTGAAGCTCAGCCAGGGCCATCAACGGCGCGGCATATTCTTGTTTTTTCTCGAGCGAAAATTTATGTGCTTGATGTGGTTGCAGAAAATGGAACACCGCATAGTTACACTGATATTGAAGCGGGTATGGCTGCAATTTTAGAGGCAAGCGCTGGGGAGCGTGATGAGCGCTCTGTAGCTCATTTAACAACTATGCGCCGGGCTGAGTGGGCTAAGACGCGTGAGACCTTAAAGTCTACTTCGCCTCAAAATCAGGATAATCTAGACTTAATTGAAACGGCGTTGTTTGCGATTAACTTGGATGATGTTACGCCTGAAAACGATTTAGAGGCGTGTGATGATCTTCTGCATGGTGGGCCTGGTAATCGTTGGTACGATACAGCTTTGCAACTGATCGTTTTTGAAAATGGCATGGCGGGAATTAACATTGAGCATTGCGGGTTAGATGGGACAACCATTCTTAATTTTGTTGATGCGATATTAGAATGTGATTTAAGCGGGTTGGATGCTCAAATGGGAGCTCAGGTACAGGGCACTCCAGCTTTTAAACAGCTTGAATTTACATTGACACCGGAGCTGGAAGGGATTGTCTCTAAAGCAGCTGAAGATTTTAAAAATTTAAGACAGACGACTATAACACGCACCTATGATCTTCCGGATTGGGGTGGAAAGCATATTAAATCATTAGGGATGTCACCGGACGCGTTTGCTCAATGCGCGATGCAGTTAGCGCATTATCGCACGAAAAGATTTATTGGGGCCACGTACGAATCTATTGCGACCAGGCAATATTGCCGTGGGCGGACCGAGGCGATGCGGACTGTTACACCAGAGGTGTTTAAGTTTGTTGAGACTATGGAGCGTACTCAGGTTACTATAAAAGAGAAAATTAGTGCGTTTCGTGATGCGGCTGCTAAACATGTTGAACGTGCGAAGCAGTGCCAGCAGGGTCAAGCGCCTGAACAGCATTTATGGGAAATGCAAAATATTTATAACCGTAATCCTGAGTTATTCTCGGGTGGGTTTATGGGCAAAATATTGGGCGGTAAATTGACAAAGTCTGATTGTGACAAGGCTCTTAAGTTATTTGAAAGCCCTGGTTGGATTAAGATGCGCCAAGATAGTTTAAGCACAAGTTCAGCACCATCGCCTACCATTTCATATTTCGGATTTGGATCTACTGGGCCGGGTTGTATAGGTGTGGGTTATCTTGTTCGGAATGATGTGATCAACTGCTATATGAGCACGGCTCAAGGTGAAGAGGATGCGCTTGAGAGTTTTATCAAGCATTATGACCTTGCCTTGAAAGAACTTTCTAATTTGCTGCAGAGTGATTTTTCTTAAAACGCATATAGAGCATGTCATTTTTTATTGAATTTAAGGTCATGCTCTATCTTTTTGTTTTTTGCGTGTCTTTTTAGGTGGTGCTTTAGGTTGCCCACTAGCAACCACACTTTTCACAAAACCGGTTACCACTTTTGTGCGACACGCATTAGAAAACTAAAAAAGAGATTTAATATCTTCAGGGAGAGATGAAAATTCAATTCCTGAAGGTAGCGAGAGATAGAGGTTGGCGTAATAGCTGCCCTCTGTTTCTAACCCTGTTGGATTGATCGACATTTCGCTTAGGCGGTTGAGGGTGCTTCGTTTTTCTTCTCTGGAAGCGAAGTTTCTTTGATGAAATGTCTTTTTTGATTTGTAGGTTTTGTAGCCCTTTTCTGACGTTAGACCATCAATTTCGTTAAATGAAATGGTTCTTAAAACGAAATGAGCCATTATGGGTAGGCTTTCGCCAAGTGGTTTTAAAAGTTCATTGATCGTTTTATGCCCAACATAGCCTATGCATCCGGTTGAAATGATTAAGTCTGTGTTTTCTATTGATTTTTTCTCAGAGTCTTTGAGAGGCCTTTTTTCAAAATTACCTGATAATTTCTGATCAATAAAGTTTGTCTCTATTGCATAATCTAAAGCTTTATCAGATATATCAGCGCCGATGACCGTGATTGTATTGTTTTCTGTCTCGTACCAGTTTTTGTCATGATCGAGCAGATCGCCAGCAGAAAAACTACGTAATTTGGGATTTTTGTAATGATTGAAAAGGTCATCTAATGAAATGGATGACTTTAAGAGTACGCCGTTGACCCCGTATGAACTGCCGAGATCAATGAGTTTTATCTTATCTTTATTTCTTGTAGTTTTTAGAAAAGAAATAAGCTTTTCAAAAATGGGGAGCGCTTGCTCTGGGATGCTATAATCGAACTCTGAAAGTGCATTATAAAAATGAAGCGGTGTTTCTTGATTATAGATGTGATCTAAAACGACTTTTCCATTTGCATCAAGATTTGTAGTGTCAATATTCATATTACTTTTATTTTGACTCAATTTTGATCGCATTAATCCCCTACTCAATAGGATAGTTTAAAGCTCAAAAAACGTCTAGGGAGAAATATGGTTTTTTCCAGTGTTGAGGAGAGGGGAGGAGTTTTAGTTGGATGCGGCCTGTAGCTCACTTTGTTCATTGGTATTTATTGACTGAGATTGATGCATTTCCTCTAATACACTGACAGGTTCTGGTTTTGAAAAGTAAAATCCCTGAATTTCGTTGCACCCAGCTGCTTCTAATTTTTTTAATTGATCCTCAGTTTCAACACCTTCAGCAAGAGTGTTGAGATTTAAATTATTGCCGATTGCAATAATGGCTGAGACGATGGCCATACTCTCTTCACTTGTAAGGATATCTCTTGTGAAAGAGCGATCAATTTTAATCGTATCTATCGGGAAGCATTTTAGGTAATTGAGGGATGAGTGGGCGACGCCAAAATCATCTATTGATAAATGGAAGCCTAGATCATGAAGTTTAGTTAGCAGTTTGGCTGATTTGTCTGGATCTTCTATCAACCAGCTTTCTGTGATTTCTAATTCAAAATTTGATGGGTTTGTTTGAGTTTCTTTTAATAAGTTTTCAAACCAACCGAAGAAACTATCATCTGATAGCTGGCGACCGGAGATATTGATTGCAAGTCGCCCGAAGTGAAAGCCAGAATTTTGCCATTTCTTACTTTGATTGAAAACTTCAGTGATTACCCACTTGCCGATGTCTGTGATCATGCCAGTTTCTTCTGCAACAGGTATGAATTGACCTGGGCTGATTATGACACCGTCATCTAATTTCCATCTTATCAATGCTTCATAGCCAACAACTTCATGGGTTTTGGCTTTTAGTTTTGATTGATAATACATTTCAAATTGATTTTTTGAGATGGCTTTGCGCAGTAGGGTGGCTAGGGCAAATTGGCTTTCTGCCTTACTGCTGTGTTCAGGCTTATAAAACTCAAAACAGTTTTTCCCTTTTTTCTTGGCTGCATCCAGTGATTGATCTGACTTTTTTATCAAGCTTTGTGCGTCATCATTATTGTTTTCAAAAAGGGCTATTCCAATGCTGGCGGTGATAATTGTTTCTTCGCCATCTAGCATATAGGGATGGCTCATCAGCTCTATGATTTGTGTTGCGCAATTGCTAAGAGTGAGCTCTGAATTGGACTTGTCTTTGAGTTTAAACAGAAGCGTGAATTCATCACCGCCAGTTCTGGCTGTGAAAATTTCATTGGCTGGAAGACATTGTAATCTTTCACCAATTAATTTTAGCAAGCGATCACCCGTTGAGTGACCTCGTATTTCATTGATGATTTTAAAACCATCCAGATCGAGTGTCATTAACGCCAGACAAGAATTTTCTTTTCTGGCCTGTTTGATTTCTTCATTCAGTGTTTCGTTGTAATGATTTCTGTTGGGTAAATCTGTGATTTGGTCAAATTTAGCGAGACGATTGATACGCTGTTCTGCGTATTTTTGTTCTGAGATGTCAGTTGACATGCAGATATAGTGAATGATGTTTTCTGTATTGGTGTCTCTGACAGCAGAGATTGTGCGGTATTCAGGATAGATACTGCCATTTTTTTGATGACACCAAATTTCTCCCTGCCAATGATCATTCATGTTTAAACACTCTTCGATCTCTTCAAGTGAAAATCCTGATTGAGTATCGCTGGATCGTTTTAGGAGAGAGTGACCTTTGAGTTCTTCTTCAGGCCAACCTGAAATTTTAGTGTAAGCTTTGTTCGCTTTTCTAATTTTCCAATTGGTATCGAGCAGCATAATGCCTTCTTGGCTGCCTTCAAAAACACTTGCAGCGAGACGAAGGTTGTTTTGGCTTTTAATGCGATCGAGTTCTAAAGAAATACGATCTGCAAAAAGAGAGAAAACGGGCTCCATCCATTGGTCTTTTTGCATGGGAGAAGTATCGACGATAACTACGATGCCCATTTCAACACCGTTTTGATCGACAATGGCCCTTCCAAAATAACTTTCTAGTTCCATTTCGGTTAACATCAAATCATCTGGGTAGAGTGCGGCAACGTTACTTTCAATCAAGACTTGACGTTGATTTAGACAATCTTGGCAAGGGGTGCCGGTTAGGTTGTATGTGATGTTGTCAATGATTTCTCCATCAGCCGATACAGCGAGAGAGCGGATTGATGATTTTGTTTCATCCTCAAAAATACCAATAAATGCATATTTTGCTTCAAATGCTTTGGCGAGATTGATGGCACAATCTTGAAAAAAACGATCACATTCCGAAGTTGGGGAAGAGGCTGAGGCAAGGGCTGTAATTGCTGAATTGATGCGAGTTGAAACCATAGTTTCACCCGGTTCATTTGTGACTTTATCCAGGTTTAGTTTTACTGGATTGTTTTCAATTATGCATTCGTTATTTGTCACAGTTTCTTCTATCCCTCAATAAAGAGACTGACTTGTTCCTCTCTAAACAATACTGGTGTTTAATTGAGTAAAAGAGAGGCCCTCTAGTAAAGGCTAGTGTGTATTCATTAAAATACTCTTTATTGGTGTAAGGTTGGTTGGATAAGTTTTGATTTTTCTTATTCTATTAGATTCTAAAATCTTATTGACATAACTAGATGGTTATATAACATGTGAGTTATGAATGAGAACCATTGTCTTACATCATCTGATCAGCTTGATGCTGTGTTTTCAGCATTAGCAGACCCAACTCGGCGTGAGATCCTCTCTCGTCTTGCTGAGGAAGAACTTTCTGTTACTGAGATTGCTTCGCCCTATCAAATTTCTCAACCTGCTATTTCTAAACATTTAAAAGTTTTAGAGCATGCAGGGTTGATTGTTCGAAAAACCAATAAACAACAACGGCTTGCTAAGATAAAACCAGAGACTTTAACTGTAGTTGTTGAGTGGCTTGATGAATTTAAAGTGTTTTGGGGGGCGAGTTTTGATCAATTGGATCAGGTTTTGAAGACATTGGAAGCATCAGATAAAAAGGAAAGACCTGATGAGTGATTTGCCTGAGTATAAAATTGAGCGTGTTTTTTCTGGACCTGTTCATTTGGTTTGGCGTGCTTGGACTGAGCCTGAGATATTATCTCAATGGTATGGGCCGGGGGTAGAGACCATTATCCATAAATTTGATTTGGTGCCAGGTGGTTCTTGGTTGAATGAAATGAAATGGGGTGAAAAATCAGATTTAAGCAAGATGGTGTTTCAGGAAATTGTGCCAGAGGCGAGGCTTGTTTGGTTGCATACATCAACTGATGATGATTGGAATGATATTCCTCATCCAATGATGGAAAATTGGCCATTAAAAATTTTAACAATTGTAGATTTTGAAACGGCGGGTGATCAGACCAATGTTACTTTAACTCTTAGACCTGTTGATGCTACGGAAACGGAGATTTCTTGTTTCCTAGAGAAAGCACCTGGATTTGAAAAGGGATGGGGCAGTGGTTTTGCTCTTATGGATGATATATTGGCTAAAATGTTGACATCATGAAGGTTATTCGCAAAAACGAAAAAAACACCCTCCGAATAAAATTCGGAGGGTGTTTTTTTGAAGGAGGCATTTTTTGTTTAATTTAAACCAAATGCGCTCATGTAATTTGCTGGTTTATAGTGACGGTTATACCGTTTTCTTTTGCGCTTCGCTTTTCTGACCTTCTTACCAAGGCTGTATTTTACTTTTCTGTATTTTTTGGTTTTGGCATATTTGCGTTTAACCTTTTTCGCGCGTTTCTTTTTAAGGATCGCGGGTTGTTTTTCAAAATGTACAGTGGTTTCGAAGTGATTGTTTTGATCAACGGATTGGTTTTTTGTTTTTAAATTAGCCGTTAAAATGGCGGCTTTTTCTTCTTTATCAGCGATATAATCTATTGGAGGTAGATAAGAAGGTCGTTCTTTTACAGCTATTTCAGGAAGTGAGATTGGTATTGGGCCTATGGAGGCAATTACGATTGTTGGTTGATCTTTTTTATTGAAGTTTGTTTTGATTATTCGAGGAGTTTTAATTTTTTGGGAGAGGTCGTAGTCAGTTTCTTCTTTTTTCAGATAAAGTTTTTGGAAGGTGGCTTGATCTGAGAAAATACTTTCTTCTTCTGACTGGATCGTATTTTCTGGAAGCGAGCTTTTTGTCTCTGTTGAGTTGATAGCCTGAATGGTCAATAGCGTGACGCTCATTGTCGCAATGCTGAGAAACCGTATTAACATTGACACCTCCCGAGATATTCAAATTGTTAAAACCAATTTGCTCGTGTAGACATTAATGTAAGATCATTGATCGCTAGTGTTTTAAATTTCAGTTTGAGGATTTATGTTCTGCCTCGTTCAATAATTGAATTTAAAATTGAGACTGT
>CAXIBI010000083.1:0-12072 GCA_964022305.1 uncultured Hyphomicrobiales bacterium
CTATTAGTTCCTTAAAATTTTTAAATAAGCATCGCCAAATATGAACGACTGAAAAGCTATTATATAAGTGTATTTCATCAACAACAAAAGCCGGAAAAAACATTAATAGACTTTAGTTTGAACTATCTTAGCAGCCTTTACTTTTTCAAGAATAGTCTCCAACTGCCCCCAAAAAAAGTCTTCTCCCGGATAACCAATAATACGGCCAATTTCAGCACCGTCATCAACAACAATAAACGTAGGAGAGAAAGTTAACAGTTTCAAATAGTTCAAGTCTTCAGGTAATTTATCATGCAAATTAACACGTCGAAGTGGTGCAATTTTTCCAGCTGGAGTTTTATGATATATCTCACCAACCTCTTCATCCCAAGCTTCGCACCAATGACAACCGTCTCTCTCAAACATAATCAACTCAGCTGCAAACCCCTTGGCGGTACCTGACAAAAAGAAACTGCAAAAAATAAAAGCAAATAGAGTGCTAAAAAAATGTTTTCTCATAAAATATAATATATATAAACCGAACAAAACATTCAATATTTCGAATATTTAAACATTAACTTCCTGAGCATAGTTCAAAAGAAAATCAGCATATTATTCACATCAAATTGATGATAAGCTCTTATTATAAATTATAAAAATCACAAATTTACCATCACTATGGCATAATATTTCATAGAATGAATATTGGTGCCGAGACTATATTTGTTCTTATATTCGAATGTAAGAATTCGATATTTATCCAAAGCTGTGTCATGTTTCTTAAAATAAGCTCTAATCCGGGCAAGAGCTGTCAATAAAACCGGCAAATACAAATTAAAGTGAGGAGGAGGAAAATCTAGATATGAGAAAAGCAATATATATGATTGCTGCTGGTACAATTTTACTCTCAGCCACAGCGTCTAGTACCCTCTCACTAAATAAAGCTATGGCCAATCCGGTCACCCCAGATAAAATCAAAATAGTGGAAGGTGAAATCAAGTCCCCCTTAACCTCAAAAGCCGGTGACCCAAAAAAAGGGCGCAATTGGTTCGCAAATCGCAAATTCGGAAATTGCCTTGCCTGCCATGCAAATAAAGACATGTCAGCTGAACAATTCCACGGAGAAATTGGCCCATCTATGGATGAAGTAGCTTTGCGGTATTCTCCATCCCAATTAAGAGCAATCCTGGTTGACGCGAGATCAGTTTTTGGCGACCAAACAATCATGCCCGCCTTTTACACAGTCGATACCGGAAAACGCATCGCAAAAAAATTTAAAGGTAAAACCATCCTATCTGGTCAACAGATAGAAGATATTATTGCCTACTTACAGACATTAAAAAAATAAGGAACCTAAAACATGTTAGACCTATCACGTAGAGACGTCATCATATTGGGCTCAACTGCAGCGGCAACAGTTCTATTCACGAAGCCAAATCTCGCACAAGCAGACACCAAATCAGCTAAAGCTTTATTGAATAAATTTACTGGCGGAAAAGAAGTGGCCGTTGGCAAAATAAAACTCGAAATGCCTGAAATCGCAGAAAATGGCAATACAGTCCCCATTAGCTTTTCAGTCGATAGCCCCATGACCAAAGATGATTATGTCAAAAGAGTAATCATTATAGCTGAAGACAATCCACGCCCTGAAGTGGCAACCTTTAACTTCACCCACTTAAGCGGTGTTGCAAAAGCATCTTCACGTATGCGTTTGGCGAAAACACAAAATGTTATTGCGGTCGCAGAAATTTCAGACGGCTCATTTCATATGGCAAAAACAGAGATCAAAGTTACAATTGGTGGTTGCGGTGGTTAAACCCATAAGAGGGAAAAAACATACCCCACTTCAAAACCCCAAACCAATTACATTTTGAAAGATTTAAGAACATGGCAAAGTCAAAACCAAGAGTGAAAGTTCCAAAAACGGCAGCTAAAGGTGACATCATCACGATTAAAACACTCATCTCTCACGTGATGGAAACAGGCCTAAGAAAAAATAAAAAAACCGGAGAAATCATCCCACGGCTTATCATTAATAAATTTGAAGCGAAATTTAATGGCGAAGATGTGTTCTCAGTCATTCTGGACCCCGCCATTTCAGCCAACCCCTATTTTAAATTCTCCATGAAAGCAGAACAATCAGGTGAGTTCGAATTCATTTGGACAGAAGATAACGGTGAAGTTTACACAAAGAAAACAAAACTAGAGGTGAATTAATCACCTCTATCGCTGCTTAGCTTTAAAATAAAAAATGAAAAGGCAACTCAAAAAAACAAGAAGCGATTAAGTGAGCCAGTAAAGAAACAAATCGGAGAGGAAACCGAGAATGAATTGGACCACAAAAACAAAAGGCCTGCATGTAATATTTGCACTTACCATTCTCTCTGTGACTAGTCTCTCTTTTAGTGAGTCAGCAACCGCAACGGATGATCTCCCAAGCGGAATAACAGCCATCAAAGTCAAACCAATAACAAAAGATAGTCCTTTAAGTGAGATTATTTCAGGTTGGCATTTCAGATCTCCCGAAACCAAAAAACTTCAACTCGATGATTTTGATAACCCTGGATTTATATGGGTCGAACAAGGTGAAGAAATCTGGTCAAAAACAGAGGGCGCAAAAGGCAAATCTTGTAAATCTTGTCACGAAGACGCCAGTAAATCCATGAAAGGTGTCGGAGCAACCATGCCGAAATGGGATGTAAAATTAAAACGCCCCTTAACTCTAGAACAACGCATAAATACATGCCGTACCAAAAGCATGGAAGCAAGCCCATGGAAATGGGAATCAAATGAAATGCTATCCATGACAACTTTTATCAAAAATCAATCCCGCGGTATGCCAGTAAATGTCCAATCAGACGGCCCCATGAAACCCTGGGTCAAAAAAGGCAAAGATCTATATTACACACGCATTGGCCAATTTAACCTGGCTTGCTCAAATTGCCATGAAGGGTATTACGATAAATACATCAGAGCAGACCACCTTAGCCAAGGACACTCAAACGGTTTCCCAACCTACCGTCTCAAATGGCAAAAGCTAGGATCACTTCATCGCCGCTTTAAAGGCTGTATGAAAAACATCCGCGCCACCCCCTACAAACCAGGCTCAGACGAATTTGTCGCTTTAGAAATTTACCTCGCCCAGCGCGGCAAAGGCTTGCAAATTGAAACACCATCCGTGCGTAATTAGGCCGTAAATATGAATGCAAGAAAAGAGAAACGCAAAGGATTGGTTTAATGATATCTCGCCGGGAATTTTTGCAAGCTTTCTCAGCGCTAAGCACCATCTATGGAACCTCATTGCCAATCCACTCAGCAAACGCCAAAACAAAAATAACCGAAGACGATCTCTTGGGACTAAAGCCTTATGGCAATGTCACCCTTGCTCATATCACTGATCTTCACGCCCAGCTGATGCCCCTATGGTTCAGAGAACCATCCATTAATTTAGGCATCGGTGATGTGGAGGGCAAACCACCCCATCTTACAGGCGATGATTTTTTAAATCATTTTAATATTAAAGCAGGCACCCCTGAAGCTTATGCCCTCCAATCAAAAGACTTTTTAAAACTCGCTCAGCAATATGGCCAAATGGGCGGTATCGATCGCATCGCGACAGTACTGAAACACATCCGCGCAGAGCGACCAGATAATACACTCTTCCTAGATGGTGGAGATACCTGGCAAGGCAGTTACACAGCACTAAAAACCAAAGGCGCTGATATGGTTGAGATCATGAACGCTCTCAAACCAGACGCTATGACCGGCCACTGGGAATTCACATTGGGTGAAACCCGCGTAAAAGAAATCGTAAAAGATCTCACTTTCCCATTTTTAGGCGCCAATATATTCGACAACGAGTGGGAAGAACCCGCATTTGAAGCCGTGAAATTTTTCGAGCGCGGCGGTGTTAAAGTCGCAGTGATCGGCCAAGCCTTCCCTTATACTCCCATTGCAAACCCAAGATGGATGATCCCAAACTGGTCATTTGGCATCAGAGAAGAAGAAATAAAAAAACAAGTCGCAAATGCCCGTGAAAAAGGCGCAAAGCTGGTCGTGCTCCTCTCTCATAACGGTTTCGATGTTGATCGCAAACTCGCCAGCCGAGTGAAAGGCATTGATGTTATCCTCTGCGGTCACACCCACGATGCCATGCCAACACCACTTAAAGAGGGTAACACCCTCCTCATCGCAAGCGGCTCAAGCGGCAAATTTATTTCAAGATTAGATCTAGACGTCGGCACCGAAGGAGTGAAAGGTTACAACTTCCGTCTCATTCCTATTTTCTCTGATATTCTCACACCCGATCAAGACATGTCAGCGCTCGTGAAAAAGATCCGCACTCCTTATGAAAAAGAATTAAACCGAACGATTGGCCAAACAGAGAACCTTCTCTATAGAAGAGGAAATTTCAATGGCACTATGGATGATCTTATTTGCAACGCACTATTAGAAGAGCGCGATGCAGAAATCGCCCTCTCACCAGGCTTCCGCTGGGGCCCAACCTTACTACCAGGACAAAAAATAACAGTTGAAGATATCTATAATGTCTGCGCCATAACATACCCAGCTGCCTACAGAACAAATATGACAGGCAAACAACTCAAAGACATTTTCGAAGATGTCGCAGACAATCTCTTTAATCCAGATCCTTACTACCAGCAAGGAGGAGATATGGTGCGCGTTGGCGGTCTTAAACTTACAATTAATCCAACTAAGAAAATGGGTGAGCGCATCACAAACATGACACACCTGAAAACCAAACAACCCATAGACTTAAATAAAGACTATGTTGTCGCCGGTTGGGCCAGTGTAAATAAAGAGACCAAAGGTCCGCCCATTTGGGATGTCATTGAAAACTATTTAAGCAATCACACACCAGTGCGTGTGAAAACCAATGACAATATTAAAATCATCAAAGACACTTAAAGAGACATAACTGTTTTTATTTATTTTGAAATCCATTTCAACACATGAAATATCACCACAAAAGAAATGCGATAAGCATACACACAATCCCCAACCCATAATATTTTCTAATTTAAAAATCATCATCTCATACTTGTATTTCACATGTAACATATGTATAAAGATATATGCGAATTTATGAATATTAGAGAAGTATATTTAAAGAAATACATGATGAATGATTATCCAGTAAATATGTCTCTAACCCCTGAAGTCATTCCCTTCTTTGATCCAGCGACAAATACAATTAGTTATATCGTTAAAGATCCAGCATCTAATCATTGTGCCGTCATAGATTCGGTTATGGACATAGACTACGCTGCCGGTGAAATCAGCTACACACACGCAGATAAAGTAATTAGCCACATAAATTCAAATGATCTCACCCTTGATTGGATCATAGAAACCCATGTTCATGCAGATCACTTATCAGCCGCCCCCTACATCCAGGAAAAATGCGGTGGTAAAATTGGCATTGGTGAAAACATCCTCATCGTACAAAACACCTTCGGCAAATATTTTAATGAGGGAACAGAATTTCAAAGAGATGGCTCACAATTTGATGCCCTCTTTAAAGATCGCGACACCTACAATATTGGCTCCATGGAAGCCTTTGCCATGTTCACGCCAGGACATACCCCCGCCTGCATGGTACACGTCATAGGCAATGCAGCCTTTGTAGGAGACACACTCTTCATGCCTGATGGTGGTTCAGCAAGAGCTGACTTTCCTGGAGGGGACGCAGGTGAGTTATATGATTCAATACAAAAACTACTCACACTACCTAATGAGATGCGTCTCTTCATGTGCCATGATTATGCGCCCGGTGGCCGGGATATAAAATGGGAAACAACCATTCAACAAGAAAAACAAAACAATATTCATGTCGGGCAAGGCAAAACAAAAGCTGAATTTATTAAACTAAGAACAGAACGTGACGCCACTTTAAACATGCCAGATCTCATAATACCCTCCCTACAAGTCAATATGCGTGCAGGTGAAATCCCGAAAGATAAAGATGGCAATCCAATGCTCAAAGTCCCTCTTAAGGGATTTAATTAAAACTTAGGCCTCTGCCCTGAAAACGAAGGAAACCAAACCACGTGGGGACAAGTGATAAAAAATTTCAAGATCAACTAAGAAGCCTTTTCCCCATTTTTGAATGGAGCAAATCCTATGACAAAGACATAGCCATCAATGATGGAATAGCTGCCCTCATTGTCACTATTATGCTGATCCCACAATCTTTAGCCTATGCCTTACTAGCGGGCCTGCCCGCTGAAATGGGGATTTACGCATCAATCATTCCGATCATTCTCTATTCCATTTTTGGTACCAGCCACACCCTAGCTGTGGGTCCTGTTGCCATTGTCTCGTTAATGACTGCAGCTACCATCGGCAATATAGCCGAGCAAGGCTCACTTGATTATATAACAGCTGCCCTGACCTTAGCTTTTCTTTCTGGTTTAATTTTAATTCTTCTAGGGCTCTTTCGTTTAGGCTTCATCGCCAATTTTCTCTCTCACCCTGTTATCTCAGGCTTTATCACTGCCAGTGGCATCATAATCGCCGTCAGTCAAGTGAAACACATTCTCGGTGTTGATGCGAACGGTCACACCCTTTATGAAATCCTAAATTCAATCATAACCCATATTTCAAAAACCAACTTTGTCACGTTAGCCATTGGTCTTTTTTCTTTATTATTTCTTTTTTGGGTAAGAAAAGGCCTGAAACCCCTGCTTTTAAAAACTGGGATTAAAAACAGACCAGCAGATATTATCTCCAAAGCCGGTCCCATCGCCGCTGTTGCCATTACCACAATAATTGCATGGGGCTTTAATCTCGAAATATATAATGTTTCCCTGGTCGGTGACATCCCACAAGGACTTCCACCACTAACAACTCCCTCTTTTTCAATTGAGCTATGGAGCAGCCTTCTCGGCTCAGCACTTTTAATTTCTATTATTGGCTTTGTTGAGTCAGTATCAGTCGCACAAACACTCGCAGCTAAAAAACACCAGCGGATCAATCCCGATCAGGAGCTTATCGGACTTGGAGCCGCAAATATGGGAGCCGCCTTTTCTGGTGGTTATCCAGTTACGGGTGGATTTGCCAGATCAGTCGTTAATTTTAACGCTGGTGCAGAAACCCCAGCCGCCGGAGCTTTCACCGCTATTGGACTTGCAATGGCCTCTTTGTTGCTCACACCGTTAATCTATTTCCTACCCAAAGCAACTCTAGCCGCCACCATTATCGTCGCTGTATTGACCCTGGTTGACTTTTCAATTTTAAAACGAACTTGGGCTTACTCAAAAGCAGATTTCATCGCTGTCAGCTCTACAATACTAATAACTCTTTTGTTCGGTGTTGAAATCGGGGTAAGCACAGGCGTCATACTCTCAATTCTTATTCATCTTTACAAAACCTCAAAACCTCACATTGCCATTGTCGGTCAATTACCCGGCACAGAACACTTCCGTAATATCGACCGACATAAAGTCATCACGCAAAATAACATCCTTACTCTTCGTATTGATGAAAGCCTCTACTTCGCAAATGCAAGATTTCTAGAAGACCAACTATATGACATAGTCACCGCACACCCCAATTTAGAGCATGTAATACTCATGTGCCCTGGTGTAAATAACATAGACATGAGCGCCCTTGAGTCGTTAGAAGTCATCAATAAGCGCTTAAATGATGTGAAAGCTAAATTTCATTTAAGTGAGATTAAAGGCCCTGTCATGGATAAACTCCATTCAACAGAATTCTTAAAACATCTAACAGGTCGAATTTACCTCAGCCAACATCAAGCCATTTGTGATCTTACAAAGTGCAACGACCCAATTTGCCAAGAAACTGAAACAATTAAAAACTGACCCCTAAATTCCGTTTTCAATCCGGTCTAATAATTCATTTCTGTTGGACGCTATATCAGCAACAGTTAAATCATCAAGCACAGCCATAAAAGCCTCTGTCGCCTTCTTCATCGCCGTTGAAAGCTTGCAGACACCAATAAGCGGGCAACTATTTGTCTCAGGGTTAAAGCATTCCACCACATCAAGCGGTCCTTCAGTCAAGCGAACAACATCCCCAACCTTGATGTCCTCAGCCGGGCGAGCCAAACGAAAACCACCATAGCGCCCACGAACCGTTTCTAAAAATCCAGCCTTACCCAATTCATGAACGATCTTAACAATATGAGGTTTTGAAAGTTTATGAATATTAGCCACATCCTCAACCCGTACCAGCTCTGGTGAACGCAGGGCCGCCAATTGCATAGAGCGAAGAGCATAATTTGAATAGCTGGTCAGTTTCATAAACGATAATCCCTAATCAAGTCTGGTAGTTATAAACAGTCTATCTTCATCCACCAAGCACTAAAAAGAAGCACACACCTTAGGATTTGTCACTTCCGCCAAATTACCATCAACAAAAAAGGCTCCTCAAAAATTTGAGAAGCCTTTGATTGATCTTAAATAGAGTGGAAACAATTAAGCAGCATGTTTTGAGCGAACACGTCTTTTTTGCTGTTGACCAAATTTAGGTGAGTTTGATTTTTTCTTAGGCCCCTTTTGCGCTGCTTTATCACCTTTAGGCGTTTTAGCTTTAAAGTTAGCTGCTGTTCGTTTTTCCTTAAACTCAACGCTCTTTGCATCTGTTGGTTTTTTACGCTTACTCTTATTAGCAGAACGCTTGCCATCAGATTTAGCCTGATCCCCTACAGGTGACCAACTAGAGCCATCCTCTCTTCGTTTTGACCGTGACTGTTTAAAGCCATTTTCTTTAAAGCGATTATTTCTAGAACCTTTAAACTTGGCCCCATTATTCGAGCGCCCCTTATATCCACCACGTTGTGGCTTCTTCTTAGAGGCAGCACCACCAGTTTTTGTAATCTCAACATGAAATTCATGTGTGTCATCAACTTCAATTGGCAGATTGATCAGACGTTCAATCGCAAGCAATGTGCCCACATCCTCTGGATCACAGAAAGAAACAGCAATACCAGAGCGCCCAGCCCGGCCTGTTCGTCCAACACGGTGCACATAATTCTCAGGCTCAATAGGAAGCTCATAATTGATAACATGCGTCACATCATCAACATCAATACCGCGCGCAGCCAAATCTGTCGCCACAAGTATTTTCACCCGGCCATTGCGAAAATTTCTTAATATCTTCTCACGCACACGCTGTCTCTTATCACCATGAATAGAATCAGCACTGTGGTTATTTTTAAGGAGAAAGTCAGTGAGTTTATCTGCACCACGTTTCGTACGTGTAAAAACAAGAACGCGCTCAATGCTCTCATCATCAAGGGTTTGTAAAAGCAAATCCCGCTTATGAGACCCTTTCACATTCATCACCTTATGATCAATAGTCTCGGCAACTGTTGTTTTTTGCTCTATTTCAACAAAAACAGGATCATTCAATAAAGCTTGCGAAAGTTTGCGCACCTTCGGATTCATGGTAGCAGAAAATAAAACGGTCTGATGCTCTTTTGGCAAAGCCTTAGAAATCGTCATCACATCATTAATAAAGCCCATATCAAGCATGCGATCCGCTTCATCTAAAATAAAGCTTTGGGTTTCATCAAAAACAATCCCACCACGCTCAACATGATCCATTAACCGCCCAGGCGTTGCAATAAGCACATCAACACCGCGTTTTAATTTTTGAATTTGCGGTCCATAAGGCAAACCACCCGCAATCACCAAATGATTGACCTTGGTACCTTGAGAAAAACTCGCAATACATTGCCCAATCTGCTGAGCCAATTCACGGGTCGGTGCTAAGATCAAAGCTTTCGTTGTATTTGGCAAAGGTTTAGATGGGTTTTCTATTAGCTTATGTAATAAGGGAAGTGAAAACGAAGCCGTCTTACCCCCACCAGTATGGGCAATCCCCATCAAATCATGACCTTCCATCAAAGTTGGAATAGACATAGATTGAATTTGTGTTGGTTCTTCAAAACCTTGGGTTTTAATAGCTTTCAAAAGCGAGCCAGCAAGGCCCAGCGCATCAAATTGCGTCAAAGCAAAAGTTCCTCTTCGCGGGTTAAATGGCAATATAAAAATGCCAGTGTCTCTCCGCGAACTCACAAGCTCAAACACACTCCAAAAAGGAAGTGCCATAACAGCTACTCTTAGGTTCATGACCTAAGAAGGGAAGGCGGAACAAAATTAAAATGAGAATTTTTAAATTGCAGCATATCTTTACATGCAATTTTCAAAAGGCTTAAGTCACTTAAATTTAAGATAAAGTCAAGGAGAAACGAACGAAATAGGTTAAAAATTTTGAGCCATAGTGCGAATCAAAATTATAAAAAACGAATCAATTCACACCGCTTTTTAAAAATTTTTTGGTCACTTCGCTAAACATCACAAAATTTTTTTTAAACTTTTGAATTTTTTTCCACAGCTAGAAAGCAAAAAAAATGACAAACAAAAAAAACAATTTCACCCTCGCACCAGAGTTAAAAAGAGACACAATTCCGCTAAAATCAATCAACGGAAATCCTCTCTCTCTTTGTTATCTAGGTCTCATGAATGATCAACGTTTTCCATGGCTTATCCTTGCCCCTCAACAACCCAATTTAATAGAAATCATTGATCTTGATAAAGAAAATCAGCTCAAATTAATGGAAGAAATCTCACTTATTTCGAAAGAAATGAAACAAATTTTCTCCCCCGATAAACTCAATATCGCGGCCCTAGGTAACATGGTTTCCCAGCTCCATATTCACATCATCGCCCGCTATAAAAATGATGAAGCCTGGCCCAATCCCATTTGGGGGCAGGGCCAAGTAAATCCATATAAGAAAGAAGAAAAAATCAAGATGATAGAACGGCTTGAATAGCAATAACGATATCACCGGCATCAAGAGAAGAAGAAGATTTTTCCCATTGGCCTACATGTTGCTTCAATAAACTTCAAAAGATCAATCGATCTTCAAAAACTTTATTGCAATCAACCAAAAGACCAGCAAAGGAGCACCGCATGTCATTAAACCCAATATCCAGCGGAACCTTCGATTTAGCTAGTATAAAGGCCCTCAGACACGAAAAAGGGCTAGAACTCTACAAAAACAACGATACAGATAAAAGCGGTGGCATCTCTTTTGTCGAGTTTCAAAAGGCTCATGAGGCCAGTCCATTCGCTCCTCTAACTCAGGCAAAAAATACCGACCCCGCCTCTCTTGAGGAAATATTTTCCCATTTAGACAAAGATGGAAACAAAGAAATTACACTTCAAGAATTTCACGATGCCAAGCCTCCTATACCTGGTGGAAGTTTCGCACCAGATACACTTGCCTCACTGCTGCAATCGCAAGAAAAAAGCTCAGAAAACCCCTATCAAAAATTAATAGAAACAGCTTCGAATAAACAGGACACAAATTCAGATTTACTCGATGGCTTGTTAAAAACTTTGGCTTCAGAAAAACGGTTTTAAACAAACAATGATTTAAAAAGCCAATGACCAAACAAAATTACAATGCTCCGCCAGAAATTTGCGGAGCATTTTTGTTTCAAACAACACCCAAAATCATCTTTCACAAAACGGTTCCACATGCATGCAACTAAGAAAATCAAAATCGATCATCATCCGATTTAAAAAAGCACCAGAACACACAAACGGTTCGCTAAACCACTGTGATATTTAAGACTCTCCAATCGAGGAAATGAAACAGAAAGAAAAAATTAATCTTTTAGATTCATTTAGATAACTACAGTTATGTATCGTTAATCACCAAATACCAGCGGGAAACACAATGACAACAGCAACTAAATCAAAAGCGAAATCGGCGAAGGCGGTTTCGAAAAAATCATCAACCATCACACAAAAAGTTATGGCGGGTGAAAAAATTTCAAGAAGTAAAATTAGCAAAGCTTCAAAAGCCAAAGCGACTAAAAAAGCTGCAGCGAAAAAAGCACCAGCTAAAAAAGCCTCTGTGAAAAAAACAACTGCGGCTAAAAAAGCTCCAGCTAAAAAAGCAACTCCAGCGAAAGCAACAGCTGCTAAAAAGGCTCCGGCTAAAAAAGCCCCAGCTAAGAAAACTGCTGCTAAAGCAACAACTGCTAAAAAAGCTCCAGCGAAGAAAACTGCAGCGAAAAAAGCACCTGCTAA
>CAXIBI010000084.1:0-12005 GCA_964022305.1 uncultured Hyphomicrobiales bacterium
AATACAATCGATTATCAAATGGCTAAGAAGCAAAAAACCTTTCGACCCAAGCCTCGCCTGCCAAAAGGCATGAGAGACATCCGCGCAGGCGAAATCAGCGCGATGAATAACATGCTGGCAAAGCTGAAAGAAATCTACGAACTTTATGGCTTTGAAGCTTTAGAGACCCCCGCATTTGAATATTCAGAATGTTTGGGCAAATTCTTGCCTGATCAAGATCGCCCCAATGCCGGCGTCTTTTCATTTGAAGAAGATGAAGATGGTGAATGGGTGTCACTTAGGTATGACCTAACCGCACCGCTTGCCCGCTTTGTTGCCGCAAATTATGACACATTACCAAAGCCATTTCGCCGCTATCAAACAGGCTCCGTTTGGCGCAATGAAAAACCAGGGCCAGGCCGCTTTCGCCAATTCACACAATTTGACGCTGATAGTGTCGGCGCTGACAGTGTCGCTGCTGACGCTGAACTCGCCATGCTTGGTGCAGATAGCTTAGAGCATTTAGGCCTCAAGCGCGGTGATTATCAAATCACCATGAACAACCGCAAAATCTTAGATGGTGTTTTAGAGACGGCTGGCATCAACCCAAGCGCTGAAGAAAATTTAGGCCAGCGTCTCACCGTTCTTCGGGCCATTGATAAGCTCGACCGTTTGGGTGAAGAAGGTGTGAAATTGCTCCTTGGTGAAGGTCGCAAGGATGAAAGTGGTGACTTCACAAAAGGCGCTGGCTTGGAGCCAGGTCAAATCGATCAAATCTTAGCTTACCTTGCAACCGGCTCTACTGAGCGCGGAGATGTTTTAGGTGGTTTGGAGAGTTTGGTTGCTAAAAGTGAAACCGGTTTAGAAGGTTTGAACGAGTTAAAAGAAATCGATGATCTCTTAAACGCTGGCGGCTTTAAAGCAGACCGCGTGCGCTTTGATCCAACCATCGTTCGTGGCCTTGATTATTACACAGGCCCAGTGATGGAAGCGGAACTCACTTTTGAGCATAAAAATGAAGACGGTCAATTGGTACGCTTTGGCTCATTGGGTGGCGGTGGTCGTTATGATGGTCTAGTCGCGCGTTTTAAGGGCACAAAAGTGCCTGCAACCGGTTTCTCAATCGGCGTCTCGAGAGCCTACGCAGCCTTAGAAGCGCTTGGCAAATTAGAACAGGAAAAATTAAATAGTCCGGTTGTTGTTCTGGTGATGGATCAAGAAAACAAGGGCGACTATCAAGCCATGGTTCAGCAATTGCGTGGCAGCGGCATAAAGTCAGAGATGTATCTCGGCACATCCGGCATGCGCGCACAATTAAAATATGCTGATAAACGCACCGCCTCACTGGTTGTTATCCAAGGTGAAGATGAAAGAGCTGAAGGTAAAATCACCATAAAAGATATGGACGCCGGCGCTGAAATGTCAAAAGAGATTGAAGACAATAAAGAATGGCGTGAAGCTCGCGTAGCGCAAAAAACGGTTAAGAGTGATGAATTGGTCTCAGCTGTGAAGTCTATGCTAGAAGCCAGAGAAAATGACTTGAAAAATAAAGGCCTAAAAAACAAAGGGATGAGCAACGAATGAATGACATGTCAGCCAGTGCGATCCCTGATCTCGGCGCTATGAAATCCCTTGAAGAGCGGGTCGCAACCACATTTGAAAAAGCAGGCTACGAGCATATTGACCCCGCCATCATGCAACCAGCTGATGTTTATTTACAGCAAATTGGTGAAGCTATTCGTGGGCGCACTTATGTGTTCACTGATATTAATGGCGATGAACTTTGCCTGCGTCCAGATTTAACGGTGCCAGCAGCCAGAGTTTATATCGAGCGCGCAGAAGAAAACGCAGCTGAAAAAGTGCGTTACTATTATTCAGGCCCGACATTCAGATACCCTTACCATGAAGAAACTGAGGAAAGTGAAGAGCAAACCTCTGCACCCGCACATGGCAACACAAGAGAATTTCGCCAGGCTGGCATTGAGATTTTCGGCAAAGAAGAAAAAGAAAAAGCTGAAGTCGAGGTTTTAAAACTCACATTGGATGCTCTTAACGAAGTCGGCACAACAGATTATAATATCCGTATGGGAGACTTAGGGCTCTTTTTCGCGCTTCTAGATGCGATAGAAATGCCAGACAGATGGCGTAAGCGCTTGGCAGAAAATTTCTGGCGTCATGATGATTTTCAGAACATCTTAGGCAAATTAAGTGAGCCTCAAAATTCAGACTATGAGGATGAGTTTCGCTCGCTTTTAAAAGCCATAACAAGTGCGAGTAAAAAAGAAGCTGAGAAACTCGTCGGCGAGTATTTGGCCAAACAAGCTATCCCTCTTATCGGAGCAAGATCGCTCGAGGAAATTACAGGCCAGTTGATCAGCAAAGCCGCTGACCTCACCTCAGAGCCGCTAGAGCAAGAGAAATTAGATATCATTAAACGTTACTTAGACATCTCCGCGCCGCCAAAAGCTGTGGGCGCGAGGTTGCAGGATTTAGCAGAAACAGCTGGATTAGATTTATCAAAAGCTTTGGACCGCTATCAAAAACGGATTGAACTGTTAAGCGAAGCTGGCATTGACTTATCTAATGCTGAATTCACAGCTGAATTTGGTCGTAAATTTGAATATTACACCGGCTTTGTCTTCCAAGTTGAAAAACACAATATGGGCCCAGAAGGTCATATTGCGGGCGGCGGTCGTTATGATCACTTGCTACAGAGTTTAGGCCTGCCTAAAAAAGTTCCTGCCATTGGTGCAGCCATTAATCTAGATCGCTTAGCGGCTCTAATCGATGGAGACGTGCTATGACAGAAACACTAACAATTGCCGTGCCATCAAAAGGGCGCCTGATGGAAGAGACCTCAAACTTTTTCAAAGCCAGAGGATTAAATTTACAAAAAATTGGTCATGACCGTGGCTATCAAGGTGAGATTGAAGGGTATGATGATGTCGATATTGTCTATCTCTCAGCCTCAGAAATTGCCTACCAATTGAAAACCGGCCAAATCCACATGGGTGTTACCGGTGAAGACTTGGTTCGCGAAAATATCATTGGTGTGGATCAAAAGGTAGAATTTTTGAGAAAGCTAGGCTTTGGCTTTGCCGATGTGGTTGTTGCAGTGCCTGATTGCTGGCTTGATGTTCGCACAATGGCGGATTTAGAGGAAATGGCCATCGAATTTAGAAGGCGCCATAGCCGCCGCCTAAAAGTGGCAACAAAATATATGAACCTAACCCGCCAATTTTTCACCAAAAAAGCAGTGGCTGGTTACAGGATTGTTGAAAGCCTAGGCGCAACAGAAGGCACTCCTATGGGTGGCACCGCTGACCTGATTGTTGATATCACCTCAACAGGTGAAACTCTGCAAGCTAATCACCTGCGCATATTAGATGATGGATTGATCTTGCATTCAGAAGCGAATTTAGTTGCCTCACGCACAGCAGAGTGGAGTGGGGGCGCTGCTGAAATTCGCCTTGATCTCATGGCGAAATTGAACGCAGATCCGGCCGCTTAATACAAATATGAGCTCACCAAATTGGTGAGCTCGCACTGAATGAGTGCCTACTTTATCAGCATCGTTTCTTTATAATCAGGATAAACTCTTTCCGTCATTCGATTGTGATAGTCAATTAAGGGCTGAGATTTGCGCGAATGAGTTAAAAAAGGTGTGTCAAGCTCAGGCACCAGCATGTTCGCAATAAAAGCAAATGTGGTGGCATCAATCTCTGTTGGTTCATCCCCTCCAAAAAAATCTTTATCACCCAATATCTTTTCAAGAGCGTTGACGTCTTTGGCAATCATGTCATCAAGCTCATCCCAGCTATGCCGTAAAATCCCTTGACCATGAACAGTTCGGCGCATTCCCTTTTGAACGATCTTGAAAACAATCTTTCCCATAAATCCCATAGGTCCAAAAAACGCTTTTTGTATTACTGGTGCGTTCTTTTCATGCAACCAGCGAAAGGCAAGCGCCATAAAATAGGTATGATTTTCAAGAGCGAGACGAAGCATGTGATGTTCTGCAAGTTGTGCCTCAGTCAGGTCGCCATTTAAATTGACGTTAAATTTTTTCTTCAGCTCAGCAATAGCAAACTGACTGTCAGCAGTGATGTCATCATCAATCACAATGCAAGGCATTTTCCCCTTAGGAGCTTTCCTCACATCACCAGCTTCAGTTTTATAGTCAATATTAGAAAGACGTAAAAAAGTTTCAAGTTTAAGCACAAAAGGGCTAGGATCTGGTACCCCAAAATGGGGACCGAATTTTTGTAAAATAATCATGAAAAAGTTCCCTAAAATTGATCAAACCAGTTGGAGTTTTAAACTAAAAGATAGGGTATAAGAATGACAAAAGTAAATTATAAAATATACTCCTTTCAATTGACATATATGTGAAGTCATAAAACAATCGCCTTTGCTAATTAGAGTTAAAGCCAAAGAACAAATATGAGGGATTTGAGATGAAAAAATTAGTATTTTTTGCTGTGATGATTGCCGCAGCCTTTTATTTGGCCTGGCCAGCTTTTTCACTTTTCCAAATAGCTGATGGCGTGAAAGGAAAAGATGAAGCTAAATTGCAAAACAAAATTGCCTGGCAAAGTGTGCGCGCCTCACTGCGTGAACCTGTGACCAAAATGGTGAAAAAAGAAATCGGCAATCAGGCAAAAGGGCAAGGCGTAGAAGGTTTGATTGTTGGTCAGTTGGCTGGCGAATTTGCCCCCCAAGTGGTTGAAAAAATCTTGGATGCCTATGTGACACCGAAAGGCATTATCATGCTTGCCGAACAAGGCGGCAAACTCAACACAGCTGATCTTGGCATTGGTGGTTTGGTTCAAAATTTAAAAGGCCAAAATACTGGCACGAATGATAGTGGTGATGGCGGCTTACTTGGAGACCTCATAGACAAAGCAAAAGAGGTGGCTGGGCAAATTCCAGGGGGTAAAGAGCTTGTTGGCAATGCGCTGGGCAATTACGGCAAAGATCTATTCAAAGATGTCGAAAAGAAAAGCGCTGAGAAATCAGGCTCTAAAATCACATCATATGGTTTGAACAATATCAAAAGCATCAGCTTCAATGGCCCGCTAAACTTCGAGGTGGCGCTATCCAAATCGCCAACAGCTAGAAAGCCAGATGTCATAGCTGGCATGAGTTTTGTTGATATGGACTGGAAGCTGAGCAAGATTGTCCCAGCATTTTAAAATCGAAAAATGAAATGATCACAAGAAGTTCACCACCCTCAAAATAAGAGGGTGGTGAATTTCACGACTAAATATGCTAAATGCTAAACATGTGAAAAGTTAAGATAATAAAAAGAAGAAATGGGGACCCATCATGGCGACAGTTGTAATCACAGGTGCTAATCGTGGTATCGGCCTTGAGCTTGCAAAAATTTATAAAGAAAGAGGCGATACTGTTATCGCAGCTGTTCGCAAAAGTTCAGATGCTTTGGACGCGCTTGGAGTAGATGTTCATGAAGGCGTTGATGTTACTGATGATGAAAAGGTCCTGCAATTTAAACGGGACCTTGGTGATATCACTGTTGATGTTTTGATCAATAATTCTGGCATCCTAACATCTGAAGACATGCTCGACATGAATTATGATCGCATGCGCCGTCAGTATGAGGTGAATACTTTAGGTCCGTTGAGGGTGACACATCTCTTGTCGCAGCTTATGACAAGAGGCAGCAAAGTTGGCATCATCAGCTCTCGTGTTGGCTCCATGACAGATAATGGCGGTGGCGGTAATTATGGCTATCGCATTTCAAAAGCAGCCGTGAATATGGCAGGCAAAAACCTCTCTATTGATCTAGAACCAAGAGGTATTGCGGTTTTCCTCCTGCACCCAGGCTATGTTGCAACAGAAATGGTCAATTTTGCCGGGCCCGTGCCACCAGAAGAAGCCGCTAAAGGGCTAGTCGAGCGCATGGATACACTGACCATTGAGCAAACAGGCTCTTTCTGGCATGCAGAAGGCAATGAGCTTCCATGGTAAAAAGGCCGGTTGCTGGTGAGCAACCGAAGGCCGACTAAAAAGGCCGGTTGCTAGTGGGCAACCGAAGGCCGACTAAAAAAGCCGGTTGCACAGCGGCGGTTTCTGGTGGGAAACTAAAGCCGCATTAAGCGGCGGTTTCTGGTGGGAAACTGAAGCCGCATTAAAAAGAGAGCAACCGAAGGCCTACTAAAAAACAATTGGTGAGAGAAAACGGTAAGATAAAGATGAGCGAAACAGGGGCAAAAGTGAAAAAGAAGCGTCACATTCGCCGGACACTCTGGGCGGTAGCTGGGAGTATTTCTTTATTATTAGGGCTCATTGGCATTCCACTTCCTCTGCTCCCTACAACTCCCTTTTTATTGTTGTCAGCCTTTTGTTTTTCTCAAAGCTCTGAGCGATTGCACAATTGGCTGATGACACATCCAACATTAAGCCCTCCCATTAAGAATTGGCAGCGCCATGGTGCCATTTCCATAAAAGGTAAAATAATGGCGGCTGTTTCAATGTTAGCAGCTATTTTGATCAGCTATCTGCTAAATGTGCCTCTTTATATAATAGCCATACAAATCATAGTCTTGTTCTGTGTCTGTGGCTTTTTGTTCACTCGTCCCTCTCCTCCCAAAAATTAACGAAATTTTTTAAGTTTATTAATCTAAATTAACTTTCAAGAGTCTGTGATCTGCTATGATGAAGTGATTCGAAAGCGGTTGCTGGTGGGCAACTGAAGCAAAATAAAGCAGCTGCCTGATAAATTGATGAAAAAAGCAGCTGAAATAAAATAAAGCAGTTGTCTTTTTAGGACCTAAATAGGCTCAGTAGCAGACAGATGAACAAACAAAAGTCGATATATCTCTACCTAAAAGGCAAAAAAGCCTGGAATATATGGGCTATCAGGCTGTTGCGCCGCAAGCAAACGCTCATAAAAATGGGCAAGTGGGACATCACCACAGAATTTGATTTCGAGAAAAATTGTTATAACACACGCGGTTTAAATGAGGTCACTCAAGCCTGGTTGGATCGCGCATTCGTTGATTTTTCAAAAATTGAATTTGCTGGCGGAGATACATGCAGCAATAAAGCAAAAGCCAGACGCCGCCTGGATGAGAAATACATCCAAGAAGGCAAAATCCCTGTCGAAGGGATTAATATAGATTTCAGAGGATTTATCTTCCCCGCTGATGTTCGCTTTGATCAGACGATTTTTAACGGCATAGCCCTTTTTAACAGGGCAGACTTTCATGGCACAGCTTGGTTTAGTGATGCAAAATTTAAAGAAGCTGCAAAGTTTGAAGATGTTCTTTTTAGAGAATATGCCGGTTTTCATCAAACTGAATTTGGTAGCTTTGCAACATTTGAAAACAGCAAATTTTACAAATCATCAAATTTTGAATCTATTACTGCTGCTAAGACATTTGCACTTAACTGTACGAAGTTCGTTAATGAAGTACCAAGCTTTAAAGACGCAGATTTCAAGCAGACACCACGGATCACAGACTTAAAAGTTTTACCAGCTGAGAAAAGTGTCTTCAGCCCAAGAATTAGAAATTCTGTTAAACACTCTACAAAAGACTCGCGCCGTCGTCGTACATTTTTCTTGAGAGATTTGGTCTGGACTGAATGGGCCATGAACCGCATCAAACATTCAATCAAACAAACCATCAATGTGCGGCGCAACCGAGATGATGAATTAAACTTCCGCTCGCTGCGCCACTTAGCAACAGAAGCAGGCGATCAACAAAGAGAGCGTGCCTTTTACGCGGGCGAAATAAGATCGCGTCGTCATATAAAAGATAAACTAAAAGACTTGCCAGCCGGGTTCTTAAGATACTGTTATGGTGCCGCCTATGAGCTGACTTCAAACTTTGGTCGCTCGCTTACAAGGCCGGTCATATGCTGGGTCGCTCTGTTTTATGGGTTTAGTTATATCTACTTAGCCAGCTCACCAGCCTTAATGTCCAGCAAATGCCAAAATGCAGAAAGCATGACAACGCTGCAAGCGGCGCAAACAATATCCTTAAACAACGCATTGTTTTTCCTAAAAGAAGGATATAGCGACAAGGTCGGGAAAGCTCATAGCTGTCTGAATAATTATGTACAGATTGAGCATAAATATTTCCGCAAAATAAAAGCAGTTGCAAAAGATCAATCGCGTCTACATTCTCTAAACGACGATGATGAAATCTATACAGCCAGCATAGGTAATGCTGCAAATAAGACATATGAAAAAAGCAACATTACTTTCATAGCTGTCCTCCAACTCTTCCTACAATTCTCAATGCTTGCCATGTTCATCCTTGGCGTTCGCAATCATCTCAAAATGAAATAGCTCGGTTGCTCTGGTGGGCAACTGAAGCGCAGGCAAAAAGCGGTTGCTGGTGGGCAACTGAAGCGCAGACAAAAAACGGCTGCTTTATTGCGGATGCTTCCGGGCATCTAAAGCAAAGGAAAGGCAACCTAAAGCAAGTACTAGTCAAACTATATGAAGAAGGAGTTCAGCCTTTTACAGGCTGAAGGACATGGCAGCGTCAGCTGCCCGGCGCTTAGCGCCGCACCTCGTAGGCCCATGAGCTTTAGCTCATGGAATAGCCGTGAGAGAAAAATTCGTCACATCCCTGTCGCAAAAGTGACATATAGCCATTGATGAAATCCAACTGAACTCATCTATTTTTTCCAAGGTGATAATGAAAAGGCGGTTGCAATGGACACTCCTCAAAAAAGAAATGTACTTATTCTCTGTACAGGCAATAGCGCACGCTCAATTTTAAGCGAAGCCTATATCAACCATGTTGCAGGGGAGAAATGGCAAGCTTATAGCGCTGGTTCAAAACCAACAGGCGTTGTAAACCCGGTCGCTTTAGAAACTTTAGAGAAACATGGCATTTCAGTAAGTGACGCTCGCTCTAAAAGTTGGGATGAGTTTGAAGGAGAAAATGCACCTCATATGCACCTCGTCATTACAGTTTGTGACAATGCGGCCAATGAGACGTGCCCCGTATGGCCAGGGGCTCCAGAGGTTTATCATTGGCCGTTCCCAGACCCAGCAGCAACCCCTTTGGATGATCCAAAAGTCTATGAGGATTTTGAAGACGTTTTTGCGATGATCCGTAAAAAGATTGATGAGTTTCTGGCGTAGTCTGCCTAAATAAAACGCTGTTCCCCCAAATATAAAACACTGTTCCCTTAAATCAGATAAACGTGTAACGTTTTTTCAACCTTAGGTTGTGCACGTTGAATGTGGAAAAAGAGGAGGGAACAACGAATGAAAATCATCCAGGCAGTCATAATCACGGTTGCGGCTTTAATACTCTCATCATGTACCAAAAATCCAGATACCAAGCCCCCCAAAGTAGAGTTATCTATTTTTTACTATGATCAAGAAGAAGAAAAAGAAAGACCTGTAAAAAAGGTAATCTCAGGAGGCAAAGCTGAGACAGCCAAACTAAGTTTAACCAGAACCTACTATTTACGTGCAAAAACAAATGATGCTGGCGGCGTTAAAACGAGCCAGATAAATATTGATACATCCTATATTGCCTCAGGCAATGCAATCTCAACACGATCAGAAGCGAAAACACCATTATTATTTGCGCAAATTAAATTAAAACCTATAGCGAATGGTACGATTATCAAAGTCAGTGCCAGCGGTGAAGATTTTGACACCAAGAAGCCGACACAAACACCAACGTTGACCTTGATCTTTGGTTTTGTAAAACCAGAAATTACCAATGTTACGGCCACCCCCAAAGAGGTTGAAGTCAAGCAGCCCATAACGGTGAACTGGACAATTAAAAAAGCCGTAAAACAACAGCTTCTAGTCAGCGATCAAAGGTTAAATAAAACCCTTGATGGGATAACACAAACAGCAACGATAATTCCTAAAAATCCGGGCAAACTCGCCGCTCGCATTAAGGCAACATCACTTTCTGGTCATGCAAGTTTTTCACAGTTCGTCAATGTCAATGTGATACCGCCAATAAGGTGCACACTGGTCCGTCCCAAAGATCAGACGCTTCAAATTAAAGGGCTTAACAACAATCGCCGTCTGGATCATCGACCACTCATAGGCACACCATTTAGCTACCGTCCGCAAACTAGGATCATCAGCTTTGGTCAACACCTAATCATCGCTGACAAAACCAAGGCCATTATTCATCAGATCATCACAAATGTAACACCCTCAGGTGACCGCATAATCTCAGAAGAAAATTATTTATTGATTTACGATTTGCGCACCTGTGGCCGCGCTCGGACTGTGCAGTTATACAATGACGCGACTTTTGGCAAAATACAAATCATGAGTAAAGGGAAACAACATTGGGCTCTGTTTACATCAATCAGATGGAGTGGAAATTCCATATCCTCATTCAGGCAATATGTGAACGCTCACACGCTCGACCTAAATAATCAAACTTCAAAGATTGCTAATTTCTCTCTGATTGGCATTCCTTATGAGGCGAAAGGCGTATCTTTTTATTTTAACAAAGCCAAAGATCGAGCAGCAATAATTGCCATGCAGCCACCATCCCAGGCTTATCAAAGAAATGGTTATTATTACGTCTATGTCATTGACCCAACGAAAAAAAGCCTGATCTACCTTCCATATAGAGCCCTATTCTGGTTTTTTGCGCCTTCTGCGAAAAAGGTCACCTATAAAGAAATCATCTGGAAAGATTCATATTTTGAAAACGGTGTCCTAAAACACAAGACAAAAAAAATCACTCATAGTCGAAACCGTCACAGATACGATTTTTCGAAAGCGATTACCAAAGTAACGGTCGATAATGACTGGCTAAAGGTCGAGGGCAAAGTAGGTTTGAATGAAGTTGATAGAAAACGCAGCTGCACAATAAACATCAGGACTTTAAAATACAAACCATGGAAGTGCGCTCGCTAGCACTACCCCTCGAAGAGGCCACCGTTTTTATAGCCTTCGTGCGAATGCCTGTTGGCAACAGAAAGTATAATTAAAAACAACAACTAAAGCGCCACTAAAAAGTATAGCTCGTGAGAGAAACCGTTTTAAACCTATTATATGAAGAAGGAGTGCTGCCGTTTTTCAGGGCAGCAGGACATGACGCCAGGGGCGTCCGGTGCGTTGCGCCGCGCCCTCGCAGGGCCCGCCGCGCAGGCGGCGGAGTAGCCCGTGAGAGAAAATTAGTGCAAATGCGCATCCACCCAGCGATGCTGAAGATCCAGCACGCCGTAAACCAAGCCGCTGCTATCTTCGATAACCTCACCAATGCGAGTAAGTGCAGTAGCGTGGCTAGGTTTCAGATCACAAACCACATCGCCCTGGTCGAACTTTAAGTTCGCCTGGAATTTACGTGCAATATTTTGCATCACAAGGTTTTCACTGAGGCAGTTTAGATACAGGTGTCGTATGTCACGGTTCTGAGCTGAGCGAATAATTCGGCTCAATAATTCAGAGCCAATACCTTGTCCACGATACTGATCTTCAACTGTAAAGGCAGCCTCAGCGCAGTCAGGCTTATCAATAAACCTCTTCAGTTCTCCAGTGCCACGTAAATTCCCACGTGGTCCAAAAAAGCCCCAAACACGGCAATTTTGATCAAGTGCGTGTGAAGCATAATCTTCAATAAATGTATCAGAAACCTCAGCACCAAATCTAAGGTGCCGACTTTCTGAGCCTAAGCGCAATAAATGGTCACGGAATTCTTCAAGTTCCACGTTCCAAAGCTTGCGAAAATGTCCCCCATTATAAGATAGGGATCCCATAGGAACCTCCAATATGAAAGCAATTTATATTAAAGTTCATGATTAAGAACTGGTTATGAAACCATGTCTCAAATTTGGACAGAGCATGATCTATATTTATGGTCACGCAATGATTATACCAACAAAAACTGTGACAAAAGACCGCATAACAGGGATGCGGTTTTTGCATAACTCAAACCATTGACATTTACGTCTTTTTTGAAAGCCCTTTGGGATAAGTATGAGAGAAGATGGTGAGCAAAAACGAGTGAAGTGATCGCTAAGGTCTTGACGCTGGTAGGGCAATTGAGTAGCCCTTA
>CAXIBI010000085.1:0-11984 GCA_964022305.1 uncultured Hyphomicrobiales bacterium
AGTCCAGCAGAAATTCTAACTCTAGTCGCCTCATCAGGCGATTGTAATCTCAGAATGGAAGGTTCAACAGTTAGAATCAAAAAGTCAGGCGTAGATTGGCTTTCTTATGATGGTGCAAACCTTAAAATGTCTACAGGCAATAGTGAGCGAGCAAGGGTTAACTCATCGGGTCAATTCTTTATTGGTGATAGCACTTTTGGTGGAACTGCGGCTATATTTGCTGTTGAAGTACCCGCCAGTGGTGCGGGTTGTTTAATTAAAGTTGATTCAGCCGCTAATGCCAGTGAAACAATGTTGCAATTTCAAGATGCTGCGGGGCAAGCACAAGGTTCTATCACATCAAATCCATCGGCAAATACAACAGCTTACAATACATCTTCCGATGGAAGGTTAAAAGATATTACAGGCGAAGCCAAAGGTCTTGAGATAATCAACGCACTAAATCCAGTTGCTTTTACATGGAAATCAAGCGGAGTGAAGGCAGAAGGCTTGATTGCTCAAGAAGTCGAAAAACTTGTCGATCACGCTGTTTCCGAAACAAAAGAAAGCGAATATTTGCAAATGGATTACAGCAAACTCGTCACACCACTGATTAAAGCGGTTCAAGAACTCTCGGCAGAAGTCGAACAATTAAAACAACAAGCACACGATAAGTGCGAAAACTAAGAGGAAACTAAAATGGCAAATACTTATGCTTGGGATTGTAAAACCGTCGATGTGTACCCCACACACGATGATCACAGCGATGTCGTCTATGTCGTGCATTGGAGACTTACAGCGACAAGCGATCAAACGCACGAAGTCGATGGCGAAGATGTGCCTTACACTGCAAGCGTGTATGGTACGCAAGGCGTTTCTACTGATGACATTGGAAACTTCATTCCTTTCGCTGATCTCACTGAGTCAATCGTTGAAGGTTGGACTGAAACAGCCATGGGCGAAGATGAAGTGCAATCACTGAAAGATGGATTAGATGCAAACATTGTTGAGCAGATCACGCCTACGACTGAAACGAAAACCATAGGCGGTTAATCATGGCCCTCGTCAGTGTCACACCTCCTCCTGGAGTCGTTACCAACGGCACTGATTATCAAAATGCCGGACGCTGGGTTGACTCCAATTTGATCCGTTTTGCCGATGGCATACTAAAGCCTATGGGTGGCTGGGATCTGCTGAAAAGTGCAGCATTGGATGGGCCTGTTATTGGTCTTTATGCGTACAATGACAACAATGGAAACCCTGTGCTTGCAGTGGGTACGCGAAACAAAGTCTATACTCTTTATAATTTTACATGGACTGACATCACGCCAAGCTCGTCCTACACGCCTCCATCTGGAACTGACCCTTTGGGTTACGGAGCCTATAACTACAATGTTGAGGATTATGGCGATGCCAGGAGTCAATCGGGATTAAACTTCAACGCCAACAGTTATTCTTTTGATAATTGGGGACAGGAATTAGTCTGGGTAGCAAATTCAGATGGAAAAATTTACAAGTGGAATCCGAACCCAGGCGGAACGGCTGACACAACCTCTTCATTGGTTTCAAACGCACCCACCAGTGTAAATGCCATTGTGGTTTCAAATGAAAGACATTTGGTGGCAATCGGCAGCAATGCAGACCCCAGGCGTATTTCTTTCAGTGATCGCGAAGATTACACCAGTTGGACTTCAACCAGTCTAAACTCTGCTGGGTTCTTACAAATACCGAGTGGTGGACGCGCTTTATCAGGCATCATTTATAAAGATGACATTTTGATTTTTACAGATACAGGGCTTGGTGCCATGAGTTTTATCGGGAGCCCTCTGGTTTACTCCATTCGTGATGCGGGCACCAACTGTAAAGCCATCTCTACAAGATCCATAGTCAGCGCGGGTAATTTTGTGGCTTGGCTGGGTGAGCGATCTGTGTTTACCTACGATGGTGCGGTCAAAGAAATCCCATGCCCTGTGCAAGATTATCTGTTCAGTAATTTAAACGAGAACTATAAAAAAGTAATCGCTGGTGGCGTGAACAGCCAATTCAATGAAATCGTTTGGTTCTTTCCGAGCGGTGAAGCACAGCAAAACGACAAGTATATTAAATGGAATTTTTTGGAAAATGTTTGGGATGTTGGCACTTTGTCAAGAGGCGCTTACATCGATCAAGGCGTGTTTGATTATCCGATTGCGGGTGATTCTGATGGATTTGTTTACTACCATGAGAAAGGCAATTTGTTTAACTCTAAGAATCTAGGTACAGCAAAACCCACAGCAACATCTGGCCCGATTGAGCTCAGTCAAGGCAATCGATACATACATGCGACTCAGGTGATTCCTGACAGTGAAGCCAATACATTGCCTGGCGTAACACTGTCATTCAAAGGACGTTTCACCCCACTCGGCTCTGAGACTGATTTTGGTTCAGTCACTTTCGATGCCGATGGGTACAGCGATGTTCGTTTCAGCACCAGGTCTATGACCATGGAAGTCACTGGCGATAGCAACCAAGACTTTGCCGTGGGTAATATACGCCTCGATGTGACACAGGGAGGCAGCAGACGATAATGCTGGTCAATAGCGTACCTCAATATGTGCAAGGATTAACCAATGCAAAAGTCGATCTCACAACCACAGGTGTTACTACACTTTATACTGCGCCAAACGTGGGTGATTTCAATGTGTCAGTGGTTTCATCAATATTGGTCAGCGATGACTCAGGCAGTGGTGACAGCATTACTTTGACACTCACCAATGGATCGGATGTTTACAGCTTGTTTAAAAGCAAAGCCGTTGGAGCAAATGGCACAGAAGAATTACTAACAAACGACTTGGTATTACAAGGCGGCGAAATATTAAAGGTCACAGCAGCAACAGCGAATCGGTTGCATGTGGTGGCAAGCGTACAAGAATTTAATCAATCTCGGTAAGGATGCAAGAGTTACAAGTCATTGATGGCGGTTTAGCAAGACCAAAAAAGGGGATAGAAGAATGGGAAGTGCATTGGCATAAATGGGCCAAAGAGCTGATTCAAGATGCACTGACTTACCAAGATATGTATAATATTAAGGATATTGAAGATGGAATCCATGAGGCTAAATTTCAGCTATGGGTTCACCCAAGCGAAGAATCAGCTTATATCAGTGAAATCGTTAAATACCCCCGAATAACAGGCGTCAATCTACTGTTTTGTGCGGGTAAGTTTTCTCAGTTAGAAGAAATGTTACCCAGCATCGAGCAATTTACGAAGTTTATCGGCGGTGAAAGACTGTGGGGCGGAGGACGCCCTGGTTGGTCGAGAGCCGCTAAACACTTGGGATTTAAAAAAGAATTTATTATCAGCAAAGACTTATAGGTATTAAACATGTCAAAAGGTGCAAACACAGCAACCACAACTTTAGATCCACAACTGAAGGAGCAATATTTAAAAGCGACTTCGGGAATACAATCCGCAGCAAATTTGGACTTTGTTCCATTTACCGGAGACAGAGTGGCAAATCTAACACCCGATGAAATGGATATGCTTACAGCCACACGCGGTCAATTCCAAGATTCAATGAGCTATAACCCAAGAGGCATGTTGGCACAGATGGGATCTGGGCCGTTGGATGTCAGTCAGTACATGAACAACTATAACGACATGGTGGTTCAAACGTCTTTAAACGATTTAGAACAGGCCAGGCAAATGCAACAGAATCAAGCGGAGGACGCAGCAATTAAAAGCAAGGCTTTTGGTGGCTCAAGAGAAGCCATACTGCAAGCCGAAGCCAATCGTGACTTTGCCAATGCTGCTGCAAGGACGGCTGCTGATCTGCGTAACAGGGGCTTTCAAACGGCTTCCGATCTGGCTTTCCAAGATCGTTCATATAAAACGGGCGTACAAGGTGGATTGCTTTCTGATCAATATCGAAGCATGGGATTACTCGGCGCTGGCGGACAGTTACAGAGGGGCATACAAGATCGTGGCTACGACTCCGGCTATCAAGAATTTGGAAGAATGGTTGATTACCCACTTAGACAGGCTGGATTGTTATCTAGCAGTATTAGCGGGTTGCCATTTGAAGGCACTGAAACATCGCGTAAGAAAACTGGTCTTGGAGATATTCTCGGTGCGGGTGCTGGGCTCTTTGGTTCAGCGTTAATGGGCGGTTATTTCAAATGATGAATAACGAATATTATAAATACTTACAGCAGTTACAAGCCCAAGCTCTTCAGCAAGAAGCCGCAGCCCAAGCCACTCCCGCTATGCCTGGTGATCCAAACTTTAGAGGGCCAATGAGCCCACCCATTGAGGAGATTGAAGTCACTGCACAAAAAAGACAGCCTGGATTTTTCCCATCAAGAATCGGCAGATCAATGGCAAGAGGTGGTGGGTTTCAAATGACCGATGCACAAAAACGAGGCGTTTATACACCGGCTGAGCAAGCTCAATTTCGTGCCGATAGAAATCAAGGCATTGGCAAAATGCTTCTTGGTTTGAGCGATGCGTTTGCGGGTAGACCGATTGCTGAAAACTTTATGGCCAGAGAAGAGTATGCGAAACAACAAGAGTTGAGAAATAAAAAATTGGCAGAGCAACAAAGGATCAGAGAAGCAATTATGAATGATCCGAACATTCCTGAATCAATGAAAGAGTTGTTTGCAAATGACACAAATCTATATGGCGAATACAGCCTTCAACAAATGCAACAAGAAGCCGAGCTCAAAAAGCAAGAGCAAGAAAGGGCAAAAAGAATTGAGGCAATGAGAGCCACAAACGTACCGCTTGATCAAATTATTTTAACGGAGTCTGGCGTTCCACAATCAATCATTGATGACCTTATTGACAAACAAAATGCCAAAAAAGAAAGAATCATTGAATCATTAGAAGGTAGCCAAACAGAATTAAAGGCATCAGCAGAGCGAGCCAGTAAAATATCTGGATTACAAAGCCAAGGCTTCAGCAGAATCGAAGCTGCTTCTATTATAGACGATGATCTAAGCGCCAGTGACATTACAAAGATTAGAGAAGAAAGAAACAGGCCAGACCTTTTGAAAACCACAGATCAGCTTGACAGCGAGGTTTATGAAACAAAAGGCATGGTGTCTGAAGGTTTAAAAAACCTACATGAAGCCTTTGGCGTACAAGATTTTATACAAACGGGTTTAGCGAAAGGATTAGGCCCTATACAGCCTTTTCAGATCGCCCCAAAGACAACCGAAGCAAATGCGGCAAGAAGTGTTTTGAACGAAAGGGTTAGAGAGAAGTTTTTAAGTGAATACTCAGGTAGGCCGAGCGTTTATCTAAACACCAGAATAGATATGCTATTGCCTCAAGGCTCTTACATGACAGAACTCGAAGCAAAACAAAAATATTCAGAAGTCAGGCGCGTGTTAAACCAAGGTCTCGCAGAAATGAAAAGCAAACTTGATTCTAGTTATTACCAGGGGAATGAGTTGCTTGAAGTGCAAGAGCAATATAAAGACATACAATCAATTATTAAAGACCTAGATGTTGGCATCAACGCTTTAGATACGGGCGGCAAATATGATTCATTTTATGAGAGCTAATCATGGCCGACCCGATATTTGATCAAATAAAGAAGAAAGAAGACACAAAACAGGCTTTTGAGCAAATAAAAGCTGATGGCAGTCGCTTGTTGAAAGAAGGCAGAATTGACGCCAAAACTTACTATGCAAAAACCAGACAAGCCGGAATTGAGCTCGGCATTATTGGTGAGAACGATTACCCAGGAAGATTGCCAAAATGGGTTGAGCCCACACTAGAAATCATCGGTGGTACAGCCGGATTCATTGGAGGCACCATTCTTAGCGGAGGCAACCCATTGGTCGGCGCTGCTGGAGCCGGAGGCGGCGTTGCTACAGCATCTTTGGGTGTGGATTATTTGGGTGATTTGTTAGCTCCAGATATGCCCTCCCCTACTGCAAAAGAAAGAATAACAGATGCGGCGCTCACAGGGACGATTGACGCCGGCTTAACCGCCGCTCTCCCGCTTGTTGGAAAGGCGGCTTCATCATCAGTAAGAAAAGCCATACAGGGCGGAAGAAACATCAAAGATAAAGCGAGTGGACTGCTCGCACAAAACACACCCAGCGCAGAACAATCAACAGGGCTACTGAGCAAAGCCATGGGTATCACAGATGAGGCGGCAGAGAACGCTAGAATACTTGGCAACGAAGGCATAGAGCTTTCTTTAGGACAAGCAAGCACATCCCCATTTTTACAGGGCGCATATAATTTATCGAGCCGTATGCCTTTGGCTGGTAAACCAGGACAACAACAACTTGCAAAGAGCTATGAGCAAGTAGAGGGAGCGCTAAGAAGAAGAGTTGGCCCATCTGCTAGAAGAGCTCCCATGAGTGAGTCTGAAAGATCCACATTGATACAAAACAAAGGGCTTGAATCATTCAGTGATGCCAGAGGAATTTATAAGTCGGTCTATGATAAAGCCGATGAGTTAAGTAAAGCGAAAGGAGAGTTTTTTGATACAGCTCAACTTGCGAGACTCGGTAAAACTTTAACGCCAAAAAGCAAGTACACAGAAGCGCCCCAGGATGTATCAGATTTGCTTGGCGAGCTAAGGCTGTATAAGCCAAACTTTGTTATTGGGAAAGGCGGGATTGCAGAAAGAATGGCAACCCAGAGCGCAGCCAAGAAATTATCTTTTAATGACGTTAAGGCTTTAGATACAAAACTCAAAGACATGGCGAAGAAATATGATCCAGCAAAAAGCGCCACACCAAACAACTATGCTTACAACACTGTGGTCAACATATCAGACACAATAAAAAGACAGTTGAGAAATCCAAAGGATTCTGCTGGAAGATTGTATACATCGGGTGATGATCTTTTTAGAAGATACATGCGTGACGTTGAAAATAAAACGGGTAAAGAGTTTCAAAGTGCTTTTGGTAGAGGTGCGATCAGACCAGGCGTAGGCAGACCGCCGACCAAAAGAATCGAAGATTTGTATGCAAATACATTCGGCACAGCTAAAAATCCTGGCGATATTAGAGAGCTGAAAAAATTAATTGGCAAAGACGATATGAACAGAATTACCGCCAATTATTTAGACGATGTGTTTGCGAAATACATTCGTGGGGAAAGAAAAGATTTTGACGGATTATTTAAAGAGTTTGGATTTGATAATGTTCAAAGCCTACAATACGAAGCCACTGAAGAGTTGTTAAAGGGTTACACGTTTACAAGCGCCAAAGATTTACGAGCATTAATGACTGCATTAAAGCAATTCCCCGAAGTGTTGCCAGAAGTAAACACATTTGTTCAAAGATCAGGTATCTTGCGAGCAGCACAAGGCGTTGGCCCTGGTGCGTTTGCTGGAATGGCGGGCGCAAACTTATCGGGAGGGCCCTTGGGCGCAGCGAGCGGGCTCACAATGATGTACGCACTAAATCGGTTCCTAGCAAAACCATTCAATAGAAATTTGATAGATGACGCGATAAAAAAGAAGCCGGGGGCGATCAAAGAATTTATCGAAAGGTTCAAGAACTCTTTGCCTGAGTTGCCAAATGTTTCACCATACGGGGTTGCAGCTCAACCACTGACACCGATTGTTGAAGAAGAAATAAGAAACTAAAGTAAAAAAAGTATGAAAGTCTGCACGATGAGGCCCCATAGAACAATTTTGTAATTCATACGCAATCGCTCAATTTCTGACAATAGTTTTTGACGTTCCTCATCACCCATAATTATTCAAAGTCATTCAATATATCGACAATCTTTAGATAACCCTGGATGTCTTGATGGGTGTCCTCTTTGTCCGGCTGATTGAACAATCTCAACGCTTTGAACATCAACATCATGGTTGCTGCTTTCTGAGGAGTGATCTCAATATCAAGAGCACCGCCCCATACTTTTGCCAACTGCATAAAGAATCTACGAGGGTGGCCATATTGTAGACCACGCTCATGGATCAATTCATCGACTTGGAAGTTGCTTTCAATCATCTTTGACGGTCTTTGTTTCTGTGACAATAACGGGCTCATCGTCTTCATGTTTAACAAGCTCTTTCTGTAATCGATCTGTTAAGAGGTTTTGATTCATAATCAATGATTGCCTCACCATGCTTCCAAGATGTGCATTGTCGATGTCCTGGATCGCTTGCTGTACGTTTTTGATGTCAGTGACCAACTTGCCCTCTTCTTCGTTTAGATCGGCTTCCGGTATATCCACTTCCTCGCCTTTGCTATTGGTGTATTTAATGACAGGGATATCCTGTTCTTCGGCTGCTTTAACTTCTTCGTTCATTGTTTTTCCTTTTAATTGATTGAGTTAAACATTTCCTCACCGACAAGCTCCGCGTTTTCAATCGAAGTCTCCTCGGTAAAGTGGGTGTATCGCTTGGTTGATTGTAGGGACTTGTGGCCCAATAGGTTTGCAACTTGCATTACATCTAATTTTTTTATTGCTACGCTTCCAAATGTGTGCCTAAAACAATGCAGCGTGACATCTGGACACTGTGCTTCCACTCTGATTTTATCCCAGAGTTTACGAGGGCTTTTAATGCCAACAATTTTGTCCTCATCATTTCCTCTCTCTAGCAAGTTGATTATAGAAATAGCATCCTTGTTTAAAAAGATTATTCGAGGCTGTTTGTTGTAATCCGTTTTGTGCTTATTTAAAACAAGCGACTTGCCCTTCAGATCACCCCATGTTGCTTCCGCTATTTCACACCTTCTCGCGCCAGTGCATATCATTAGCTTTATAAATATTGCGCCTCTTCGACTACGCCCACCTTGCATCTTTCGATCCAGTATCTTGTATATTCTTTCAAGCTCTTTAGGCGTACAGAAACGAGTCACCTGTACTTCGGTATGCTTTCTTATCCCCTTGGCTACGTTCTCGCTTACAAGCTCTTCTTCTAAGCCTATGTTGTAAGCAGCGCTAAGCATTTTAATCAGCTTATTGGCCTTATAAAAATCACCCTCGTCAGTCATCTCATTAAATAAGACTCGTATGTGTTTACGCTTAACCTTAGATAGAGCCATATTGTGAAGCCTGGGTGCAATCTTACGATCCCGAATGTTGTTGTTATAAAACGCAACAGTGTCGTTGATTGTCTTATCCCTCTTCCTCCGTTTGAGTTCTCTGCAATAGATATCAAATAGGTCTTTTAGTTTCATTACTTACCTCCGTTAGTAATTATAATTTTCAGTGGCTTGCTCCCACTCATGAACCGCAGAAGCCATACAATGTGTGTCTCCCGCCTGTACTCTTTTTACAAACCAATCTGCATAGTCTTCTTTGTGTTCCTCAAACCATGCTAGAAACTTTGGATTGTATCTTTTGGTATGCACGCCCTCCACGAATGGGCGTGTAATATTAAACCTCTGTAGTTTGTTCATAATTCTCCCAAGGCTGCTTGCCTCTATTGCTGTAATAACGATCTGCCAAAAACTGACGAGTTGCCCTGTAATAACTGAAAAGGTTTTTATAAGGCTTCTGGCCATGTCTGTGTCGCTCCAGATCGTTTTCATCTTTCTTGTTTATAACGTATTGTTTGAAACCCTCTCTAAGCCGCATCATTGTCACCCTCCTCTCTATGCAAAAGAGTTTTCAAAATGTCTTCTCTGATAATGATCTCGCTGTTGTCATCATCGATGTCGATCAATCCAGCATCGAGCAAGCTCTTTAATCGATTGTGTGCTTTGCAGTATGAACCTGGCTGACCCTCGGCATTGGGTAATACCTCTGCCAGCTCTCTTCGTGTCGGAGGCTTAAAATTATTGTCTCTCCAAAAGTTTAGGATCGCTGCCAGGGTTTCCATGTTCTTCTCTTTGGCGGTGTATGCAGAGCTCGTCTGATTATCAGAATCCAAATATCTTTGTTCTCTGCTCCATAGGTCTTCGGTTGTTATGGGCTTGTTTCCTAATATGAGTTTCTCGTAATAATCTTTTTTCCAAATCTTAGTCATTGGTTGTCACCTCTTTGATTTTGAGTGTCTTGCTTCTCACTGTTCTTGCCTCGCTCGCTGGGATGATTTTTGTTTGCTCATCCTTTGCTTTGTAGTTTCTTGAGGGCCAAGTGATTTCATGGCGATTGGTAAAAGCGTACTTGTGTTCTTGCATCCTACGCATAAGAATGGTGTCAATCTCACTGATTGTTTCTCCATCCTTCTTTATGCTGTTTGCGAGCATGTTTCTTTTATCAATCAGTTCATCGGTATCATCTACGCTTAGATCGAGCATCTTATCCATTGCTTCTGGGTAAATAAAAGCAGCATCGTCTTTGTTATCTGCCTCATACCATCGCATCTCAGTCAGCCGATCATTGAAGTCATTGACAACCTCTTCCAGCCAAACCTTAAACAATGGATGCCTAGGGTAAACGAAAACGTGAGTGCAGTTGTTTCCGTATTGCACACCCACCGCATACCAATCGTAATCGGCACACTCACACAATCCTTGCGACTGCAATCGTCCCAAAACCAAGGGGCAATCTTCTCGCGGCTTTCCGTAGTGTTGATACTTCGCCTCTAAGACGCCTCGCCCCTTGACCGACAAAGGAAGTCCATTGGGGGTAAATACTTTCACTTTGCCTTCGTATTGTGGATGGATGACCAATGCTTCATCATCGTTCTCTGCTGCCTGACCCATCCCATCGGGTGAGCCTTCAAACTTCAGTGTCGGATGCACATAAGCCTCTGTGATGGAATCATCATAATCATAGAGCCCCAATGCATCAGCCATGCGATTTAGTATGTAGGGCTCTTGTATGTCGCCCATTTCAAATGCCAGGGGTCTTTCTTCGTCATCGCCCATAACATCTACAAACCTTGATGCACGATCACAAGTATCCAGAGCCTCGTTCTTTGTGCTGAATGGTCTTTGATCGTTTGGCGTGTAGACGTATTCTTCTATGAGTGCATCTTCTTGTAGTTGCTCTTTACACCAGTTGGCGAAATCATCTGCGAATGAAGCCAGCTTGCTACAGCTTAATAGGAAGTTTTTACTGTGCTTATTAACCATTATGCGATCCCCCATGATTGAGATTGCCTGTTGAGCGCTGATCGCTTGTAAGTAATTTCTTCTTGGATCTCATCGGGCGTTGGACAAACAAGGTATTTCTTTTTCTTCTTGCCTGTAACCTCGGTGGGCTGACCTGGTGATCTCACCATCTTACTTATTTCATTGTCTTTTAGGTAAACGTAACCCGGCTGATAATATAGCTTTAACTTAACTCTGACTGACATATCCATCTCCGTTTTGATACCGGAGATTGCATTGATACATCTGATGAAGTTAGCCCGCCTGTATGGGTAGACTCACTTGTATGCCGAGCCTCGGCTGTAGCACCACCCTCAGTTTTCATAGTATATATTATGCGCAATATAGTGTGTGTAGCTTGGAGCATTTGCATCATTGCAATCTCTAGTATTTATTAGTGTTTTAAGGCCCGAATCGGGTCTTGGTTGATATGAAAAAATCCATCAGATGTATGCATCCACGCAATGTTAGTTGTTTTGAATACAACCGATGTTTGAGGATTATGAATTGGCATCGTTCTCTGCTTCTAGTTCTGCATAATATTCACGCACTGCTGGGTTTGCCTTCTCTCTTATGTTGATGGCTGCACCCTGGAGCTCAGATTGAGCCCAACGCAATTTATTAAAAACAGTGGTTCCATTGAGATCAAGAATGTCTTTGATGTTGGTGGCCGCTTCCATCAGTGATTCTGCTGCCACTTTCGCGTGTTCGATGTCATCCATTGGGATGTCGATTCGCTTGATGATATTCTTTTTTGATCCATTGACCCTTTCAATGTGTTTCCTCTGTGATTTCTTCATGCTCTAAATCCTATTTTATCATTTGATATGTCGTCAATAAAAATTACTGCTAATTTATTACTGGTAATTTTTTAACAGTAATTTGGAATTTTTTAACAGTATCTCCCACATCACTAATAAGCATCGGGTATTTCTGGATCGCTTACCTCTGCAACTTCGTCTAAATTACTGCTCCATTGCGGGTTGTTTTTTATGGCAT
>CAXIBI010000086.1:0-11755 GCA_964022305.1 uncultured Hyphomicrobiales bacterium
GCTAGGTGCTGTTTTTTCTCTCACGGCTACTTCAAACGCTATCGCGCTTGAGCCTACGAGGTGCGGCGCTAAGCGCCGGGCAGCTGGCGCTGCCATGTCCTGACGCCTTTTTGCACTTCAGTTGCCCACTATGCAACCGTGGTGGCGTCACTCCTTCTTCGTGTAGTTGGATTAATTTTCCATACCTTACTTCGCATCTTGCTTGGCTAAGTAGGCATCCCATTTTTCTTTGTTTTGCAACTGGGCTACATAATGCTGTTGGTTATTTTCATCCAGTCTCATCAAGCGCCTTAGAATTTCATGACGGCGTTCATAATCATGTTCTTTTAGAACGTTCAACTCATCCTTAAGCTTACTTACCTGGGCCTTATTATTTTTGGTCCACCAATTGAGTAAATCGGGGTCTTTTAAATGCCTGTATTTATTGATGAGTTCGCGCGCGCTGTCATGCTGACCTTTTTCATAAAAACTTTCGATGTATCGTAAAACTTGCGGCTTATCTTTTTTAAATTGCTTAGCATCAGGGGCGAAACAGCCTGCACAAAACAGGCACATTACTAAGCTTAGTCTCTTCAAAAAATTCATTGAAAGGCCCCCGCTCTAGGAAAATAGATATTTTGATCAACCTAATGTTTATTGCCCAATGCAAAGATATTGATCTTCAAGCGCACTTTTACAGTTATAAAGAAAAACAGGGCGGCCAGAGTGAGAGAAAGAGCGGTCGCGCTAGCAGCTCCGATTAAGCCATAGTGTGGAATGAGGAGAAAGTTCAGGCCTATATTAATCAGGGCCGTTAGGAATAAAAGAAACGCGCAGATCTTTTGCTCACCTAACATATTCAACACATATTCTGCTGGGCCAAACATGGATTTAATCACCAAACCAACCGCTAGGATAAACATCACTGGATAGGCGTTTGTAAATTCAGGGCCGAATAGCCATAGCAACGGTTTGCCCATAGCTAGGAGCAAGACAGCAGCCCCCAAAGACGGCCAGAAGGTCCATTTAACCGATTGGCGGATGAAATTTGCCAGCAACTCTTTATCACCCCTTGCTTCATAAGCAGAGAAACGATTGGCAACAGCGTTGGCTACTGCAAAATGCACGAAGGTAATGAGATTGATGGTTTTTAAGGCGGCGTAATATTGAGCGATGTCTTCAGGTGGATGATATTGCGAGAGTACCAATACATCTGTATTTTGCAAAAACAGCACAAAGCTTTCCACCAACAAAATCGGGAAGGCCGTGAGGAGCCAGAATTTGGTTTCTTTTGTCTTTTCACCAGCTGGGACTTCTCTGCGAATGCGGGGGTGAAGAAAGATGATTTGCAAGATCGATGTGAGCCATGTGGCAGCAACAGCAACCGAAATAGCTGTCACTGCTGTGAGCGGCAAGCCATAAAAATAGGCTCCCGCCATGCCTAGTAATATCAAGAGAGGCCTTAAGAGAAATGGCGGTATGAGCGCCATGTTCATCCAGCTATAGCCACGCGCCATGCTGTCATGCAAATCAGTGATCGCATAGGCGGGCAAGCACAAGAGCACCAAGATTGCTGGTAACAGGACATAACTCTCAACATAATCTTTCAGCAAAAACAGCAATGCAAAGCTGATGCACATTAAGGCTGTTGAGACAAAAAGAGTAATCACGCGGCTTTGGAATATTATGCCGCGCAATTTATCGAGCTGATTTTTTTCTGTATATTCTGGAATAAAGCGAATGACAGCCGTGTTCAAGCCAATGGTTGAAAGCCCGCCTAAGAGCAACAACCAGACCCAAACATAGGCGTAAATGCCATATTCATAACTACCCATCCATCTGGCCAATAGAATTTGGCTCAAATAGGCAAGCCCAGCGCTTCCCACACGGATTATAAACGCAAGGATCGCATTCCGGCTGCTTACAGAGCTATCAGAATTGCCTCTTAGTAAGTTAAGTATAGAATTAGCTTTTGCGATCATCAGTTCTAATGGTCCTGGATTGTTGGAAACTCTATCCATTTCAACTCTATTCTACAATTTACTGATTTACTAAGAAGGCTTCTAACATTTAGAGGACTGGTTTGACTATAGTTTATTGCTTTTCAAACAAAAGGGATCTGAGTGTCGAGCACTATCTTCAAATATACTAGTTCAGACGTGTTTCGACGATGGTTTGATCATGCTGGACATCTAGGTAGGTCATAACTTTTAACCAGCTTTCAGCGCGTTCATGATCACGCAACTCTAAATGCTCATCAAGGAAAAAAGCAGCTATGTTAATGGCTTGTGAACCATATTTGCCAACAAGGACTGAAGCCATTTCGGCTACTTCATTATCTGAAATTGTTAGATGTTCAGAAATTTCAGAGGACGGTTTATTACTATTCGACAAATTACACCCGTTTTATTGTGTTGGCCATAAAGATAGTCACCTTGCCTTGGACCTTTCAAACCCCAAAGAAGGCAACGAACTTTTCTCATTAAGCAGACCTTAACACAAGGCTCTTTTCTTTCTCTCAATTTGGGTGGGAAGATTAGATTAAAATTTTAAATAAATTGTTTTTAATTGGCGCCTCTGGCTGGCATTTCTGTGCTTCAGATGCCTCTTTTTTGGGGGCCTTTAGGTTGCCCACTAACAACCGGCCCGAAGGCATCCGCAAAAGGAGCTGGGTTTTTTATTGCTCTTTTGCTGGGCGTGCTCATATATTACGGTTGGCTAACAACTCTGCCCTCATATTCATTGCCTTGGTTGATCTCACTTTTTTCCAACGCCAGGGATTAACATGCCTACCTCTTTTTGGTAGTCGATGTAATCAGCCCCAATTGAATCAACCAAATCTTTCTCTTCCAAATATTTTACAGCGATATAGATATAAATCGTGGTGACAACTGCGAATAAGAGGTGACCAACAGTCATAACCGGGGTCGCCCAAAAAGCAATTAAAAAGCCTGACATGATGGGATGGCGGACCATTTTGTAAAATAAAACTTTCTTAAATCCAGTGTGGCTATATTCTCTCTGTTTTAAATTCAGATAAATTTGTCTCAAACCAAATAAGTCAAAATGGTCTATCATGAAGGTTGAAGTAAGAACGATCAGCCATCCAATCCAAAAAATTATCTGAAGTGCGGAGCCAAAGATTGTGCCGCTCACATCCCAAATAATTCCCTGCATAGGCATCCAAAACATAAAGATCAAAATCAGAGCAAAACTGGACAACCAGACATAAGTACTCCGCTCTATTGATTTAGGGATGATCCTTGTCCAAATTTCCTTGAATTTGGGCCGTGCCATTATGCTGTGCTGAAGGGCAAAGACTGAAAGTAGAATTAGGTTGATCACAAGCGAGATCGTTAACGAACCTTCTTCACCAGAATTAATATGTTTGGGAACAAGAAACCCACCTATGAATCCAACGCTGTAAAGGAATGTCAGAAAGAAAACAATATAAGCTAGAACACCGTAAATAAATGCAACTGCGCGCCCCATGAAACCCTCCCTTAATTATTTTTATGGGTTTATTTATACAACAATTGCCTAGAAATTGCTACTTTAGCCCAAAGGCTTGATTAAAACTCGATTGAGCTGGGCATCACTTTGGCTGACTTTCGACGCATAATTCACGCCTTCTCAATAGTAAAAGTAATCAGCATACTGTTTTGCAGCCCTACAGTGTTTTGTTTGTGAACGTGACTTAAGCCTGAAACCCACCGTCTTGGAGAAACTTGATTTCCTCAGGTGTTGACTGACGCCCTAAGGCTTCGTTTCTGTGGGGGAAGCGGTTGAATTTTTCAATCACATCCAAATGGATTTGGCCGAATTTTACGCCGTCTGGATCATTAGCTTTTTCGCAGAGCTCGATGCAATAGAGCTGATCTTCTAATTTTTCTGAATGCATGTAGGGGAGATAAAAGAAACGCTTTAAGGGTAATGGATAGCTTTGATCAAAGCCTTTCGCGATGATGTTGCTGGCTTTTTGTTTTGCTGCTTCATCGTAAGAGTAAGCTTTAGGGCTATTTCTATAAATGTTTCTTGGAAACTGATCGAGAATAAGAATAAGCGCTAAGGACTTCTCTGGTATGCCTAGCCACTCATCATATGTGCCGTTTAAAGCTTCATCTGGTGCAGCACTATATAGAGCTTTTATTTGAGCATCAAAGGCCGGGTCGTTGATAAACCATTTTTCCGGCCCCGCCTCTTGCCAGAAATTGATGATTTCACTCGCATCTAAGAGAATAGTTTTGTTATCATTTTCTGAGGATGTCATCCTCGCCCCTTATTTTAAATAACAAGCCTTATGTCATAAAAGGTGAGCTGTTTAGCTCCCCTTTTTGACAACTTTTTTCTTAACCGGCTTCTTCTTGACTATTTTTTTCTTGGTCGTGGTTTTCTTTTTTACGCGCTTGAGTTTTTTCTTTTTCTTCTTTCTATAAATGCGCTTTTTCTTTGGGCGATAATTACAGACATATTTGCGCATTTTCCCAGGCGCTGCGCTCACTGTCGACATTTCTTTTAAACCCAGATTGATCGGAAATAATGTCTTCCACCAATAGGTTTTAAATCCGTGATCAAGAAGTTCTGTTGCGCGCTCGCGTCTGGAGCGTGTTGACTTTGCACCCAAGACAACAGCAATTAAGCGGCGGCCGCCTCTTGTGGCACTGGCAACAACATTAAAACCAGAATCGCAGATAAAACCTGTTTTCATGCCATCAGCACCTTCATAGGTGCGGAGCAAATCATTGTGTGAGCGCATGCGGCGCTTGCCAACTTTCACTGAGCCCAATGTGAAGAGATGATTATATTCAGGGAAGTCTCTGATCAGCGCTTTGGCGAGCATCGCCATGTCTCTGGCTGTTGTCACCTGATCTGGATGGGGCAGGCCGTGAGGATTATAAAAGTCCGTATTTCTCATATCCAAACGTCTGGCCGTTTGGTTCATTTTTCTAACGAAACCTTTGACGGAGCCACCAATTTTTTCTGCAATCATGACGGCAACATCATTGGCAGATTTTACGATTAAAACTTCAATGCCTTTTTTCAATGACATTGTGGCGCCTAATGGCAAACCGATTTTACTTGGAGGTTGCCTTCTGGCTGTCTTGGAGGTCACCAGCTTTGAGTCCATGGTGACTTTTTTGGCCTTTAAGGCTTCAAACACCAAATAAGCTGTCATTAATTTTGTAAGGGAAGCTGGATGCCAAAGCTGGTCTGGGTCTTCAGCATAAATGATTTGATTACTCTTATTATCAAAAACAAGAGCTGGACCTGCGTTTGCCTCTACTCCAGCAAATGAACTCGCCAAGACAAAAAGAAAAGCGCCAAGTACTGTGAAAAGTGCTTTGATGGCTTTTACTTTTGGGTGTTTGTCAACGCACCCAGATGGAAGTTTGTGACGGACTTTCTTTGCACTCGTTTTTTGCATGAGACCCTTCAAGCTTTACGCCCCTAATTGTAAATGCATCTATCAAAGTCACTTTACCCAATCGTGACATAGTCACTAGTGACTTAAACTTAAGCATGCCACACTCAAGCGTAATCGTGCATTTAACATTCCCCGAAAATTAAGGATCTGGCGTCAATTCCTCCAGATCAGCATTTCATTGTTATTATCAAAAAACAATAACACATAAATGAACTTATATAAGTCAAACCCATCGTCAATTGGCTCATTTGCGTAGTTAAAGCCAAAAAATTCCATTTTTGTGCGGATTTGTTCATTTTAAACAGAGTTTCAACTGAGAAGTGGTGCCCCTGGCCTGACTCGAACAGGCACGCCCGTGAGGACAACAGATTTTGAATCTGTCGCGTCTACCAATTCCGCCACAGGGGCTTCTCAGTATCACTATAAGTTCTGGTGCTGATCTTAACCGAGGTTAGAAGTGCGTCAACACTGGAATGTGCTAATTTAGAGGAGTATCCAGTTTAAAATTTGAGAATCTGGATAGAAAATCAGAACAAGGGCCGATCTACAACAGATATTGAGACTATGCAAGGGAAAATGAGAGATTATTTATAGAGAATTTCTATTCTTAAGATAATTCAACTCGCAGAAGATTATATATCCTGAAAGATTACACCTAAACCGCTTGCATTGACATAAAGTACCGAAGCAATTTCTGATTTTACAGGTTCGCCAGAAACTCCTATTTCGCGCTTCTCGCAAGCTACATAGCCCCTTTTACAGGCGTAAATATCCACTTCCATGTTCTGGGTTCTAGAATAAAAGCTGTCCTGGCATCTTATAGACTTGCCTATTACCCCTGTGGTATTTTGGTACTGTATTGATAAGTCATAAATTACATATTTATAAATAAAAATTACGAAGATCTTGCAGAGCACTTATCACTCATGTGGTATTATATGCCCTGTTTAGATAACTAAAAAATACAAAGATCAAACATGAAAAAATATCCCGGTTTCCTCATTGTTTCCGTTGCTTTTGTCAGCATGATTTGGAGTGTAGCTCATGCAACTTCAGACAAACAAAAAGAGTGGGCTGGAGACATAACGTCGATCACAAAATCAGAATGGAACGAGAGCAGAGCAAAACATTTGCTTGAGCGTGCTGGTTTTGGTGGCACGCCAACTGAGATCGCTGAATTTGCCAAGCTTGATCCAAAAGAGGCTGTGCGCCGGCTTGTTTATTTTGAAGGGGCACCTACAGACAGCCTTCCTCCCTTTGATCATTCTGGTGTGCATGACCCTGGGCTTGAGCCCTTCCCACCAAGCCGCCCGGCGACAACAAAGCTTGCAGCTAAGAACGGTGAAGCTTTGGGCGTCAAGGTTAAGAAATCTGGCAACCGCCGGATGCAACCGGTTGTTAATCGGTTCTTCTATTGGCTGCGTGCCAGCCGGCTTGAGACTGACCGTCTCTCTTACTGGTGGGCCAATCGGATGATCCGGTCACATCGCCCTTTGAAAGAAAAGATGGCTCTATTCTGGCACGGGCATTTTGCTGTGAATGAAAGCAAGGTTCGTGACTACCGCAAACATTTGCAGCTGCTTGAAGTGTTTCACAAACACGGACTTGGCAATTTCCGCGAGCTTTTGATCGCAACGGCAAAAAGCCCAGGCATGCTTTCCTTTTTAGACGCGGGCGTCAATGTTAAGGGCTCACCAAATGAAAACTTTGCTCGTGAAATCATGGAACTCTTTACGCTTGGTATTGGACACTATAGTGAAAAAGACATCCGTGAAGCAGCGCGTGCTTTTACAGGTTGGAATTACAAAGACCTTCAATTTGTCGTTAACAAAGACCAGCATGATGATGGCGATAAAACAGTGCTTGGTAAAACCGGGAAATTCAGCGGCGAGGATATTGTCGACATTCTCTTAAAACATTCTGCCGATGAATTTATCTCAGCTAAACTTTATCGCTATTTTGTGCATGATGCGCCCTCTAAAGAGGTCACCAAGAAACTCGCAGCTGTTTTGCGTAAGAACAATTACAATATCGCTGCACTGATGGAGACGATCTTTCTCTCTAAAGATTTTTATAGTGCTAAAAGTGTTGGCACCATCATTAAGAGCCCTGTGCAACTTGCTGTTAGTACCTATAGAAAGCTAGAGCTTGCACGAGTGCCTGGTGTGCCTGACTTTAATAGCGCAACACGCAAACTTGGACAGCACCTTTTTAATTCACCAACAGTTGCTGGTTGGGCGCAGGGGCGCGCCTGGATTACCCCAGGCCTTCTCATTGCGCGCAAGAACTTTTCTTATGATGTGATGTTTCCCAACATCAACTTCTTACCCCATGACCGCTACCCAGATGATCCTTTGATCCGCTCGGTCTCAGATCGGTTGGCTGCTGGGGCTGTTATTTCAAATGCAACAAAGCCGCCAGGCGTTGAGGACAAAGACAATATGTCTATGGCGAGCCTCATGGCGGATATGGATCAAGATTTCAATACCCGTTACGGCAGCTATCGTGGCTGGCAGATGGCGCAAGAAAGAGTAAAACCGATACCGCGCCATACAGCAGGTTTTGATCTTAAAGCCATTGTAAAACGAGAAAATTTAACCAGCGTTGATACGATTGTTGATCACTTCCTCTTGCGGCTCATGAGTGTGCCGGCAACAAGTGAACAACGCTCGATGCTCATCACAGTTTTTAAGAAAGAACTTGGCACTGACGACATTGATGAGGCGCAGAGTTATATTGAAGCTCCGCTTCGGGTGCTGGTTCATCAGATTATGAGCCTTCCTGAATATCAGCTCGGCTAAGCACCTACTTTTTTAACATGTCAGGACTTCATCTAAGGAGAGGGATATGAGGCATAAGGACAGCTTTAATACTCAACGCCGTAACTTGTTGAAGCTAGGTGCGTATGGAGGTGCCTACGGGCTCCTCGCCCCTTTTATGGGGGGATTTGCATTTGCGCGTGAGGTAATGGCAGAAAACCGTATCCTGGTTGTGCTTGAACTTTCTGGCGGGAATGATGGCCTTAATACTGTCGTCCCGTTTCGTAATGATGACTATTATAAGTTGCGCCCGAAACTAGCCCTTAAAGAAAATACACTGCGCAAGATTGATGATGAATATGGGCTCAACACCCATATGGCTGGCTTAGAGAAGCTTTACAAAGATGGTCAAATGGCGATCATCCATGGGGTTGGTTATCCGCAGCCTTCTTTCTCGCACTTTAACTCAATGGCCTTTTGGCACACGGCTGCTCCCAATAGCGGTGCGTCTTATGGCTGGGTTGGGCGACTTGCTGATGTGTTGTTACCGAAGGGCTCGCCCTTTGCCATCGTTAATGTTGATGCGACGCAATCATTAGCTGTGCGCAGTGAAAACCATGTCCCTATTGTTTTTGATGACCCGAACCAGCTTGTTCCGAAGGGGCGTTCGATGTATGTCGAGGCTGACGATGATAGCACCCAAAATACATCACAGAGTTTCATGCGTGATATTGCACGCAGCGCAAAAGAAGCATCAGCCCAAGTTGGTGAAGCTTGGCAGAAGTATAAATCACCTGTCGATTATGGTTTGGTTAATCTGGATCTACCTAAAATTGCCTCTCTTATTGAAGCCCGTATGCCAACGCGGCTTTATTATACGTCGTTTCGAAATAACGCTTTCGATACCCATGTTCAGCAGTCTAATCTGCATTCAAGATTACTGACCTATTTCTCTGATGCTGTTTATGCTTTCATGCAGGATATGGAGCGCATTGGCCGGGCTGATGATGTGATGGTTTTAGTCTTTAGTGAATTTGGCAGGCGGGCTGCAGAGAATGCGAACCTTGGCACAGACCATGGCACAGCCAATGTGATGTTTGCCCTTGGCAATGGTGTTAAGGGAGGGCATTTCGGAACACCGTCAGATCTCACAAAGCTCGATGATACAGATAATCTCATTCACACCACAGACTTTCGGCAGGTGATCGCGACTGTCATTGAAGATTGGTTGCAGTACCCTAATGCACAAGATGTTCTCAATGGCAAATATGACAAGCTTGGAATTTTTAGCTAGGGAACCATACCAATCATAAAACAACCCTAGCTTTGATGATGTACAAGAGAGATAACATGCTTTAGACCATCAATCGTGAGTGGTTTATTTATATAATCTTTTACCATCTCAAACTCTTTTGCTTTTTTCTGGTCTCTTGGATCCAATGAGGTTGTGAGCATGATAATGACAATTTTTGCAAAATCAGGTCCTAGCTGTTGACTTGCTTCTTTTAGAAACTCAAAGCCGCTCATGCGTGGCATATTGATATCAAGAAATAAAACGTCAACGTTCTCTCTGTCTGGCTGTTTTAAAAACTCAAGCGCTTCATCTGGGTAATAATATTGAATCAGTTTATCAACCATGCCTGATCGTTCAATGAGTTCTTTATAAAGAACTTGATCAAACTCACTGTCATCAACGATCATAGCTGTTTGTATTTTATTTTTTTCAGCCATCATTTTTCCTAGGAAACTTAAGTGTGAATGTTGTGCCTACATTTGGTTCTGATTGCAGAGATATCTTACCGTTATGATTTGAGATGACACGGTTGCAAAGAGCTAACCCGACCCCCGTGCCAGGATAATCTTCCCTTGTATGCAATCGTTCAAAAAGTTTGAATATTCGCTTATGAAACTCTTGAGGAATGCCAATCCCATTGTCAGTGATATTGATAATATCATATCTATTTTGGGGATCTGAAGAGGCTAGGATATCTATGGAAGGCGTGTTTCCATCAGCTTGAAATTTTAGTGCATTACTGACAAGGTTTTGAAAGAGCGGATGCAATTGCTTTGGGCAGCCAGTGACGATCGGCAACTCAGTAAAATTGATTTTAGCGTTTTTCTCAACAATATCACTTTTTAGACCATCAAGGACATCTTCTAATATTGTATTGAGGTCAACTCTAACATGAGCTTCTTGATTGATACCTGTTCTTGCATAAGCCAGTACGTCTTCAACTTGGTCTTTCATGCGATTGACAACATTTAAACTGATATCGAGAAAACTTTGCCCTTTTTCACTTAGTTTATCTCGCTCAAAACCGATTTCATTGAGCAGCATATGCAAGGTATTAGCAGGAGATTTTAAATCATGAGAAATTGCATAAGTGAAATCACGCTGCTCTTGTCTTAACCCTTCACTTGTTAGCAAAGAGGCTTTTAGTTTGATGGTATCTGTCACGCAAAGAGACAATTGTTTTAATAGTTCAATTTCTTTTTCAGTCCATTGGCGTGGCTTCCCATCAATTGCACAAAGTGCACCTGTTGGCTGAGAATCTGGTGTGTAAATCGGGACACCCAAATATGATACAACCCCTAAATCACGAATTGCCAAATTATCTTTGACCAACTCATGCTCAAGAGCGTTTTCAACTATTAAGGGAGCGTTTGTCTTCACCACATGTTGGCAAAAAGAATGTGAAAGGGGAGTTTGTTGTTCTGTGGCCCAAGGCTCGGGAAGGCCGATCTGACTTTTAAAGAACTGGCGATCATTTTCAAAATCAACGATTGAAACTAATGACACCGGCACCCCTAGAATCTCGCTCGCTAATTTTGTCAAATTGTCATAATCTGGCTGAGGTGACGCGTCAACAAGATCCAGTTCTGCAAGGGTGAAGTTCATTTTTAGTCAATCAAATCAATTGTCTTATTCATCGGCACACTTACATTTACATAAAATTTTTGGCAAAGCTAGCATCGATAATCTGTAATTGTTAGGAAGTTGATATTATCTGGCTATGGGACAAAAGCTGGTGGTTTTTTATGTGATGTTGTGACTATAATGCTCCCTATGACAGTTTCAACTCACCTCATGTTTCAAAACGGCAAAGCAGAGGCTGCGCTTGATTTGTACCGATCTGTGTTCCCAGGTTTTTCCGTCACTTCGGTTGACAAGTACGACCCTGAAGACAATGCATCAGGTCTGATCAAGATTGCTGAAATAAACTTTGATGGACACCAACTGATTATCATCGATAGCCCAATTCAACATAAGTTCGACTTCACTCCTTCAGTATCTTTATTTGTCAATTTTGATAACATCACCGACTTGGAACGTGCGTTCGAAAGGCTTGCAGTTAACGGCAGCATTATGATGCCTTTGGACGATTACGGTTTCAGTGAACGCTTTGGGTGGTTGTCTGATGTATTCGGCGTTTCATGGCAGCTTAATTTACCGACGACAGCATGACGGCTTACTAATGAAAGCTAGGCTTTTTTTATTGCTCATTAAGTTACCGCTAGCATACAACTTTATGCGATTCAGAGCCCACTAGCATAAAACTTTTACACGCTTCAGATGCCCACTAGCATAAAA
>CAXIBI010000087.1:0-11657 GCA_964022305.1 uncultured Hyphomicrobiales bacterium
AATGGCGGAGAGGGAGGGATTCGAACCCCCGGAACGCGCAAACGCTCAACGGTTTTCAAGACCGCCGCTTTAAACCACTCAGCCACCTCTCCTTAAATGAATGCATATGAATTTTTAGGGCCACGAACGGGTTAGGCAGTTTGTTGGTTTAAGCAAAAGGCCAAGTTTGTTGTGTTTTGTCCCTTAAAGTCACATGTCTTTAAGACTAGACCCCGTATCTAGCGTTGTTAGGGCATTGATGCAAGTCTAAAATTTCAATTTTTCCTCAAATTTCAAAAATAGAGAAAAAATTCGAAATTTTAAAAGAAATCGACCTCTCATAGGTGCTTTGTGGGGCTGGTGAATGAGAGGCCGCAAGAGGCATATTATAAGAGATATAGATCTTTAAAAATGCACTTAAATACTTATGCTTTTGGCATGAGTTGAATTTATAACAGGTGAGGGACCTCCTCCCCTGCGTTGGGCAATAGTGCACACAGCTTGTGTGGTAAGATTGAGGCAAGAGGGGGATTTTAGAGCACTAGCGACTTTGATTGTGGAAAACAATGACCTGTCTATGAAACAGGATTTATTAAACGTTTCTCTTAACCGCCTGTGACACTCATATGCCGGGAGACAGCAGGAGCATTATTTGTTCTGTCTATGATGAAATCATGACCCTTTGGTTTGCGGTCAATGGCTTCATAGATGGCTGTTTTTAACGCTTCGTTACTTTCGTGATTGCGCAGTGGTGTGCGAAGGTCTGCTTTATCTTCTTGGCCAAGGCACATGAACATTTCACCGGTACAAGTAACTCGCACTCTGTTGCAACTTTCACAGAAATTATGGGTCATGGGTGTGATGAAGCCAAGCTGGCCGCCGGTTTCTTTCACGTCCACATAACGTGCGGGGCCACCGGTTTTATATGTGTTGGGGGCGAGGGTGTAGTTTTCCTCTAGCTTTGCACGTACCTGGCTAAGTGGGAGATATTGATCTGTTCTATCGCCATCAATATCACCTAGGGGCATTGTTTCAATGAGGGTGAAGTCCATGCCTTGATCATGAGCCCAGTGCATCATATCTGGGATTTCAAATTCATTGACACCTTTAAGGGCGACGGCATTGATTTTTACTTTAAGCCCTGCTTTTTGCGCCGCTTTAATGCCATCTAAGACTTGATCGATTTGGCCCCATCTTGTGATGGCCTGAAACTTTTTCGGATCAAGTGTATCTACCGAAACGTTGATGCGCCTAACACCAGTTGCATAAAGATCAGGAGCGAGTTTTGAAAGTTGGCTGCCATTTGTGGTGACCAGCATTTCTTCCAATTGGCCGGTTTCTAAATGTCTGGATAGACCTTTAAAGAGCTCAATGATGTTTTTGCGAACTAAAGGTTCGCCGCCTGTGATGCGGAGTTTTTTCACGCCTAGTTCAACAAAGGTGGAGCATAAGCGATCAAGTTCTTCTAATGAGAGTAGTTCTTTTTTGGGCAGGAAGTTCATATTTTCTGCCATGCAATAGACACAGCGAAAATCACAGCGGTCTGTTACTGAGATGCGAACATAATTGACCATGCGACCAAAGGGGTCGATGAGTTCTGCGTTTGGTGATTGTGGAGAAAAGACACTATTTTCACTAACTGAACTGACCATACTTTTAAGATCCACCCCATGATTTATCAATAAATGATCGTTTGACGCATCCGCTTTGCACTTTAGTTATATGTTTTGTCTGTTTGAGCGGTTCTTTACGCTAGATTATTAAAAGTTAAGGCTTCTGGCAATGATTTTGTGAAAAATTGCATAAATTTGACTAATAATGCACAAAGACAATTTAAATTAAAAAGAATCGAAAATCTTTAGGTGCTGTTTACTGAATGCTAACGAGCTTTTGCTATGGTGACTTTATTGGAAGCAATTCTGTAGTGCGTATGCTCCAAAAGGATTTAAGTGCTGATCGTTTGCGTTTTTAAGCGGTCAGCACTTTCCTTACTCTGGTCATATTAACTGATAGAATTGTTTTGAGGTTCTTCTTTGAGGCTAGAGTAAATTGTATCGCGTTCCTTCTCATATTGTTATTTCCCTTTGCTTTTGTGTTTTCTTTGGGCTTTCAGCTGGCATGGTTTCTGGCTGTTCGAGCTCATTAAATGTTATGGGAAAGAAAAAACCTAAATATAGTCCCCGGATTATTAAGCTTGGGCAGCGTGTTCCAAAGGGTGGCGGGCGCTATAAAGTTGGTAACCCTTATCAAATCGCTGGTGTGTGGTATACGCCGAAAGAAGATCGTTATTATGATCGCCGGGGCATTGCCTCTTGGTATGGTGAAGAGTTTCATGGGCGTTTAACAGCGAATGGTGAAGTTTTTGATATGATGGCTTTAACAGCTGCTCATCCGACTATGCCACTACCTTCCTATGCTGAAGTGACTAATATTCGCAATGGTCGCACTATTATGGTTCGTGTGAATGACCGTGGCCCTTACAAGCATAATCGTTTAATTGATCTATCGAAAAAATCAGCTCAGGTGCTTGGGTTTGACCGCGCAGGTACTACGCCAATTCGTGTGCGTTATGTGGGCCGCGCGCCACTTAATGGTGATGACAGATTTGAGCGGGATTTCTTAGCAAGGCAGCCTTGGCACCGACGTGGATTTGTTATGGCGCCGCATGACCGCTGGACGCCGCGCCGTGAGCCGGCAAATTATAGACCGCGTTATTAAAGGCCAGTTTTTATTATAAAAACATATCCATTAAATATAAGCCCCGGGCAATCATTCATAGATTGTCCGGGGCTTTTTTAACCCATATGGGGGATGGATTATCTCGGTTTTTGGATGATGGCCTGGATGCTATAGCCCGCATAAAGTTGTTTTACCGTTACAGTGCAATTTGCTTTTTTGGCTGCGGTTTCCAATTGTTCAGGTAAGTTCTTAATGGGATGAACGTGGAATATTGAGAGCCAGACATAGAGTAGCTTTTGAAAGAAACGTGGATAGTGTTTGCATTCACCAAAATCTACAATGTGGATTTGTCCCCCAGGGCGAGTGAGGCTGTAAGCTTCTGCAATAGCCCCTTGCCAATCAGGGATCATCGAGAGAGAAAAAGAGATAAAAACCCGGTCAAACTCTGCAACACCAAAGGCACGTTCAGCGTTAAAATGTGTGGCATCACCTTTTGCTAAATGAATGCGGTTTTGAAGATTTGCTTTGACGATGGAATTACCCGCTGTTTTGAGCATTTCTTCTGATATATCGACACCATATAATTCGCAATCATCATATTGTTGTGCTGTGCAAATGAGATTTCTACCTGTGCCAGCGCCAAGTTCTAATATTGTGCTTCTTGGAGGAGGCACTAGCGCCTTGATGAGTTGGTCGCGACCAAGGAGATAATATTTACGGCTTAAATTGTAGATAAAGCGCTGATTGCGATAGACTTTGTCCATTAACTTGGAATGAGGGGAAAAGTCTTGATCACTGATTTGTTCTGACATTTTTAATGCTCCTTCAGTTGCCCACTAGGCAACCGTCGCTGGTGATCTCACTGTGTTTGTTGCATATTAACTAAGCTTATAAGTTGAGTACTCTATGAAGCTTAGTGGAATGAGCCAGGCTGTGCTGGCGCTTCGCCGTGTCCCCTGGCCCTGGTCCGGTTGCTGGTGGGCAACTGAAGGGCCAAAATAGCCGTGCTCCTTCTTCGTCTGTCTAGTTATAATTAGATATCACTTACTTCTATTCGTATTCTTTCAGCCTTTGTAATTATAAAGATGGAAGCCACCATAGATCGCTGAGCGGTCTTTTTTAGTGAATTCTTTTGAGACTTTATCCTGATACTCCCAACGGGATAAGGTGCAATCTTTTACGCGGCCGGGTAAGATGCTTTCAATACCGGCGGTGCAAAAGATGCCTTGGGCATAAGGGGCGGCGCCTCTTGTAATGCCACCCAAAAGTTCTTTTAACATGCCTTCATCCATCCAGTCCTGCGCATCAAGTAATACGACGCGGTCAACCGTGCCAGGCTCCATGGCGTTTAATTTATCTGTGATGGAAACTTGACTAACAGTTACGTTTTTGGCGTAGCTTTTTACAGCTTCATAATTTTGAACCTGTAGATATGGAGGAAGAGAGCCATTATCGTTGTTGTTAATGGTGTTGTCTTTCGCACCATATTGGCGGCCAAAGGCTTGCCAGGCGAAATAATTTTCATTGATGTCATAATCGCAGCATAACTTGCGCAAACGCTGGCGAAGAACCTCAGCCATATCACCATCAGCGCATTTTGCTAGCTCAGTATATTGCGCTGGGGGAATGCCCAAACCATAAAGTGAGGCTGGATGCGAGGTGAGCCAGGTGATGAGTTTTTTATCCAAGAGAGGTGAGAGTTTCTTTTCAAAGAATTCTTTTTGCTCTTCAATTGATTTGGCATTTAATAGCTCATCAAAATTAATACCGTAAGCTTTTGCTAAAAAGTGGCTGAGACCAATAAAATTACCAAGTAGCCCTCTGTGATAAATGTTATCAGTAAAATATCTTGAACGACGTCGAAAGGTTTTATCGCGGCCCTGCCAATAGCTTTTGGCTGTTTCATCCAAGTTTTTGCTTAAGTATGTTTCATATGTTTTTTGATTGTCCCTATTATTCGGAACAGCGAAAAAATTGAAAAAAGTCGCGTGATCAGGAAAATGCTGTGCGGCGCATAATTTGGTGCGAGTTAGGGCCACGTGCGCTCTGTTTAAATCAACGGCGGTGATTTTAGCTGGTTTTGCCATGAGATAATTCATAACATTACAACCACCTGAAGCGATGGTGACAACGTGATGATTTTCGCCAAGTTCCATGGCTGCTAAATCGACCACTGGATCTTCCCATATTTGAGAATAAACCAGGCCTGAGAAGAGCTGAGCAAAGAGTTGGTCTAGTACGGTTTGTTTCTTCGTTCGTTCACTTTGGCGCACCGCTTTGCGAATGAGTTTCGCTTTGTGGGGTTTTTCCAAAAAATTTCTGGCCTGTGCATTCATCGTAGCTGTATTCCTAATTTCATTGATAGTCTTGGCTAACAAATGTGAATGACAGTGCTGTGACAGTTTTTTAAGGTTCTTAGCTTTATGAAAATTTGTGATCGCACTTAAAAAATGATGTCAAATTGAGGGGAAGTAGATTAAGCTTTTCGCGTTTGATCAAAACGTTTAGACTGTGTTTAGGCAAATTTTGCGGTGCTAGATAAAGAAATTTGGGGTCGGGTTATAATGTTAGTTGTTAGACGAATAATTTTATTATGCGTCATTTCATTTTTATTCAGTGCTCTTTGTATTGGGGTTGGTTTGGACCTGTTTTCTAATCAGAGCCGCCAAATGGTATCGAAGCCTATAGCTTTACAAGTTTTGCCTGTTAAAGAAGCGCTATCGGGTTTTATTCCCAAAGCACATGCGCAATCTGAGGATGATGATCAGTTTCAGACAAAAGCGAAATTTGCCATCATTATAGATGCAGATAAGCCTTTTACCTTTTTAGAAAAACAAGCAAATGTTGCGATGGCTCCGGCGAGCATGAGTAAACTCATGACCATCGCCATCATCTTTAGAGAGTTGAAAGCCGGGCGTTTAAAATTAGAAGATAAAGTGAGAATCTCTGTTCATGCATGGCGGACGGGTGGTGCGCCATCACGAACGGCTGCTATGTTTGCTCCTGTGAAATCAGAGATTACGGTTGAGCAGGCGCTTCGAGGCATTGTTGTGCAATCTGGTAATGATGCGTCTATTGCTATTGCAGAACATATTGGAGGGAGTGAGGCTGAATTTGCTGCGCTTATGACCGATTATGGGAAGAAGATAGGTTTAAAACATTCTTCTTTTGCAAATCCAACTGGGCTGCCTCATCCGAAGCATCTCATGTCCGCCCATGATTTGGCAATTTTAGCAAAACATATTTTGAAGGAATTTCCGGAATATTATTTTTATTTCTCTGAGAAGGATTTTAAGTATCGTCGTTATCGGTTTATCAACCGCAACCCTTTGGTTGGCAAAAAGGGAGGATTTGATGGGTTTAAAACCGGTTTTACCAAGCAATCTAAATATGGAATTGTTGTTTCAGCCAAACGTAATGGACGGCGTTTAATTGCTGTTTTAAATGGATTAGAGAGCAAGGTTGAGCGCCGGACTGAATCTATTCGTGTTATGAATTGGGCGTTTAATGCTTTTAGCGATCGTGAGATTAGTGACGCAACAGCGAATTTTTCAGCCAGGATTTGGGGCGGAGAGAAGTCTACTGTCGCTCTTTCAACTGCAGGGCCTTTGAAAATTTTCATGCCGAAAGGTGATGATGTTACTGAGATTTTCTCTGAAGTTATCTATGAAGGGCCGCTTAAAGCGCCCATTATTGCTGGGCAAAAGGTTGCCAAATTGCGGGTGAAAGTTGCGCAATCTGTGCAAGAATTTGATCTTTACGCCAATGAGACGGTTAGACGTACGAATTTTGTTTATCGTGCTTTTGATTCCCTGTTTTATCTCACCTTTGGCTGGATTTTCTAATTTTAGGGCTGTCTTTCCTTCTTAAACATACTCCACTAACATTTGTGCCTTTTCTTTGAGGAAAATTGAAGAAGGTTTACTGGAATATGGTGTCAAATGAAGCGTTTTCCTTTAAAAAGATAGCTGCACTCATCGGTATCGTTTAAATTTTAATATTTGTTGTTGGGTGCGCGGGCTATAGATCTTGAGCCTAAGATGTTTTTGCCAAGAGGGGGATGTAATGCCATTTTCTAAAAATGGGAAAGAGCGGGGGCACTTCATTTCTTTTGAAGGTGGTGAGGGCGCTGGTAAATCGACACAGGTGCGCCTTTTATCCGAGCATTTGGCTGTTCTTGGTTATAAAACGCTTTTAACCCGCGAACCGGGAGGGTCTCCACTGGGTGAAAAAATCAGACGATTTTTGCTAGAAGGCAAAGTCAAAGATTATGGCGCTGTTGCTGAGAGTTTGCTGTTTTATACAGCGCGGCTTGATCATTTGGAAAAATTGATTTTACCAGCCTTGAAAGATGGTACCTGGGTCATATGTGATCGCTTTGCAGATTCAAGCCGGGCTTATCAGGGGGCGGCGAGCGGTGTTGATGAAGGGGTTTTTGATGCGCTTGACCGGATTGTTGTTGGAGATAATCAGCCAGAGTTGACCATCATTATCGATTTACCTGTTGATGTGGCGATGAAGCGGGTGGATGCTCGCCAACAAAGAGACGGGATCGAGGTTGATCGGTTTGAATCTGAAGATATGCAATTTCATGAACGTTTGCGCGCTGGGTTTTTAAAGATTGCGGCTGCGAATGCGAAACGTTGTATTATTATTGATGGAAATCAGTCTCGTGAAAAGGTGGCTGAATTGATTTGGCAAACTGTTGCTGAGCGTTTTGGTCTTGAAGATGCTGTTTAAAAAGTAGTTGTATTAAAAAAGCTTGTGTTGGTTAAATGAGTGTAGATGACGATATTCCGTTGAGTGATTGTGTCCCGGGTGCTTTGCATCCGGTCTCGACTGGTATGTATTATGGTCACAAAGCTGAAATCCAAAATTTAGAAGAGAGTTTACGCTCTGGCCGGTTTCATCACGGTTGGATCTTTTCTGGTCCGCTTGGCATTGGTAAAGCAACGTTAGCCTACCACTTAGCCAGGGTTTTACTTGGGCAAAGTGAAGATGAGTTTGGTGAGGGGTTTGATTTACTAACGCGGTCAGAAGAATTAAGGGGCGATAAGACAGGGCGGTTAATAGCGCAATTTGCTCATCCTGATATGCGGGTCATGCGCCGGGCTTATGACCAAAAGACAAAAAAGTTTTTTCGTTTTATCCGTATTGATGAAATGCGCGCTTTAAAAGAAGTGTTGCATACAACACCTTCTATGGGGCACCACCGGGTGGTGTTGATTGATAAAGCGGAGGATATGAATGAGGCAAGTGGGAATGCTTTACTCAAGGTGCTTGAAGAGCCGCCTTTAAACACCACTTTTATTCTTATCACTAACTCCTTAGGGCAGATCCCGATTACCATTCGTTCGCGCTGTCGGAGCCTCAAATTTAATGAACTTGAACTGGATGATTTTGAAAAAGCCATTCGGCAACAATTCCAATCTCAAAATATGGATTTACCGAGTGATGTGAATTGGCAAGATTTGATGCACCTTTCGGGGGGGAGTGTGCGCACTGGATTTGAGTTAATCATTGGCAGTGGTTTGAAATTTTATCAAGAGCTTTATAAAATTTTGGATCATTTGCCAGGCTTAGATCAGAGGAACATCGATGTGTTTATTGATGGGATCTTAAAGGATAAAAGTGGGCAAGATTATAAAGGAGGCGTGCAGATGCTTTCTGATTTGATTTATCGGCTCATCAAAGGGAAAATTATGGACTTTCCTTTAAGCGCAGGAGAGAAGCACTTATCGGACAAGTTGATTGCGCCTCATGCGCTTGATCAATGGCTTGCTTTATGGGAGAGCCTACAGGCGCGCTCCTTAGATGTTGACGCTTTGAATTTGGATAAAAAAACTTATATTTTACAAAGCTTTTTTGCTTTGCGTGATTTGGTGCGACAGCCATGAGAGATTTGCTCTTTCGCACCTGGCTTGAATATCATATACAGACATAAAAAATATTAAATAACTGCTTTAGAATGGATTGACTTCAATGAGCTCAACTAAGAGTGGATGTGAGCCTTTTTACATAACAACTGCGATTTCATACCCTAATGGTGTCCCGCATATTGGCCATGCTTATGAGGCCTTGGCGACAGATGCGGTTGCGCGGTTTCGCCGGCTTGAAGGGCGGGATGTGTTTTTCCTTACCGGGACAGATGAGCATGGCTTGAAGATGCAGCAAACGGCTGAAAAGGAGGGCATTGATGTCTCTGATTTAGCTGATAGAAACTCATCGCAGTTCGAAGAGATGGTCAAGCTTCTGCATTGCACCAATGATGATTTTATTCGCACCTCTCAAGAGCGTCATAAGAAATCAGCGCAAGAAATTTGGCGCCGGATGGAGGCCAGCGGTGATATTTATCCTGGTACTTATGAGGGGTGGTACTCTGTTCGGGATGAAGCGTTTTATGATGAAAAAGAAACGACGCTTGGTGAAGATGGTGTACGTTTAGGTCCGCAGGGGACACCTGTTGAGTGGACGGAAGAGACGACTTACTTTTTCAAGCTTTCAGAATATCAGGACAAATTGCTTGAGCATTATAATTCTCATGAAGGGTTTATTGGGCCAAAGAGCCGGCGCAATGAAATTATGAGATTTGTTGAGGGGGGATTGCGTGATCTCTCTATTTCCCGAACAACATTCGATTGGGGCATTCAAGTGCCGGGTTCTGATGAACATATTATGTATGTTTGGGTTGATGCGCTGACAAATTATATCACGGGCGTTGGCTTCCCGGATGAAGGTGATGAGACTTACAAGAAATTCTGGCCGGCTGATGTACATGTGATTGGCAAGGATATTTTGCGCTTTCATGCGGTTTATTGGCCAGCATTTCTCATGTCTGCCGGTTTACCATTGCCGAAGAAAATTTTTGCACATGGCTTTCTCTTGAATGAGGGAGAGAAAATGGCCAAGAGTGTGGGCAATGTGATTAGCCCATCTGATTTGGTTGAGCATTTTGGTGTTGATCAGGTGCGTTATTTCTTTTTAAGGGAAGTGCCGTTTGGCAATGATGGTAATTATAGTCATGAAGCGATTGTGAACCGGGTAAATGCTGATTTAGCAAATGATCTTGGTAACCTTGCTTCGCGCTCGATCTCTATGCTTGTGAAAAACTTAGGCGGTGAAGTGAAGGCACCAGGTGAGTTGAGCAAAGAAGACCAAGAGATTTTGGGGCAAGTTGATGGGCTTTTGCCAAATGTTACTGAGGCAATTGACCAAATGGCCCTACACAAGGCGGTTGAAGCGATTTGGAAAGTGGTGAGTGATGCCAATAAATATTTCGCGGCTCAAGAACCTTGGGCTTTGAAGAAAACAGATCCTGACCGTATGGCAACTGTGCTTTATGTGACGGCTGAAGTTATTCGCCAAGTTGCGATTTTAGCGCAACCTTTTATTCCGCTTGGGTCTGCAAAACTTTTGGATCTTTTGCACCAGTCGCAAGACAAGCGTGACTTTGCAGCGCTTGGTGAAGCTGGACGGTTGGCTACTGGTTTGGTTTTAGAAAAACCAGAACCAGTTTTCCCGCGTTATGTTGAGCCGGAAGGAGAGGCTTAAGTCATGTTGGTAGATAGTCATTGTCATTTAGACTTCCCGGGGTTGATTGAAGATGTCACTGATGTCCGAGCTCGCGCAAAAGAAGCTGGCGTTGGCTTGATGGTGACGATTAGCACGCGTATCAGGCAGATGGATAAGATCTTGCCTATTGCAGAGGGCCATGAAAATATTTACTGCTCAGTTGGGACGCACCCTCATAATGCTAGTGAGGAAGTGGACTTAGGGCTTGATGATATCTTGAAGTTTACGGACCACCCCAAAGTGGTGGCGATTGGTGAAGCTGGGCTTGATTATTTTTATGATAATGGTGATCCGCAAGACCAGGCTAAAGGGTTTCGCGCGCATATTGCAGCAGCCAGGCAAACCGGCTTGCCTTTGATTATTCATACACGTGATGCAGAAGAAGACACGGCTAAAATATTAAAAGAAGAAACAGAAAAAGGGGCGTTTCCTTTTTTATTGCATTGTTTTACTGCGTCTCAGGACTTGGCTGATGTTGCTATTTCACTTGGGGGATATGTTTCTTTTTCTGGAGTGCTTACTTTTAAAAAATCTGATGCACTTCGAGATGTAGCTAAGAACTTACCAGAAGATAGGATACTTGTTGAAACTGATGCGCCGTATCTGGCGCCCGTTCCAAAACGAGGGAAACCGAATGAGCCTGCCTATGTAGCTCATACGGCGCAAGTGCTTGGTGAGACACGGGGCCTGAGTGAGGAGAAGATCGCTCAAGTGACCAGTGATAATTTCTTTCGGCTCTTTTCCAAGGTGCCGGACCCGCGTTAAGTGTGTCTTTTGATTTGAGGATTTTCTATGAGCACTCGTTTTACAATTCTTGGATCTGGGTCTTCTGGTGGTGTTCCGCGTATTGGCAATGACTGGGGGGCTTGTGACCCGAGCGAGCTTAAAAACAGGCGGCTTCGAAGTTCTTTTTTAATTGAGAAATTTAAAGGTGAACCAAAGAACCAAGGTGATGGCTGTACGCGCTTGCTGATTGATACGTCACCTGATATTCGCCAACAACTTTTAAATGCCAATATAGCAACAGTTGATGCGGTTGCTTATACCCATAGTCATGCAGATCATATTCACGGTATTGATGATTTGCGTGTTGTTTATTTCAATATGAAAAAACGTTTGCCGGTTTATTATGACAAGAAAACGGGTGAGGATTTGCATACGAAATTCGGGTATTGTTTTGTCGCGCCTGAGGACAAAAATTATGTGCCGATTTTAGAGGGGCATGAGCTTGAACTTGATAAGCCTTTAGTGATTGATGGGGCGGGAGGTCGCATAGAAGCTGTACCGTTTACTCAACGCCATGGCAATGCGCACTCTCTTGGGTTTAGGGTTGGGGACCTTTGTTATTGCACTGATGTAAGCTCATTCCCTGATAGTGCTTTGAAGTATCTTGAGAATTTAGATGTACTTATTCTTGATGCGCTTCG
>CAXIBI010000088.1:0-11164 GCA_964022305.1 uncultured Hyphomicrobiales bacterium
CTTTTACAACATATTTGTCTTTCGCCGATCGACCAGTATGCTGGCCAGTAGTAACAGCAAAGGCACCGTTAGCTGCCCGTTTACCTTCACCACGCTCGATGGCTATATCATATAGCTCAGCACGGCTGTTATTCAGGTGAAGTGTACCTGGTTCCCGAATAGGGAATGTATGGTGCTTGCTTGCACCGCCATCAATCGCCTTTAACGTCACGACAAATCAACTCCTAAAATGGATATTTGTTACTTTAAAATTGGTAGACACCGAGATACCAATTTTTCACTCTGCTTCCAAAAGGGCAAGCTATATTTCAAATATATGACAATTGCCTTTGTCATTGTACTATTCCACAGGAGTAAAATGTTCAACCACGAATTGCCTAAACAGGTGTCATTTTAACAAAATTAAGGCATTCCTGCGAAAAAAACGATATATACCCAATCTAAAGGGAGAGCAAGCCTCTCTTTAACCCAAATAAAACATTGAGAAAAGTGCCAAATAGGCGATGAGGTTAATCTAAAAGCCTTTAGGGTATAATATTGTGTATTTAAAAGAGGATAGATTGAAAATTAATCAGTGCATTTTCAAAAAACAGGATCTTTTCGCCAGAATATCGCCTAACTAACAATTCATACACAAAGAATTCGCTCCGTTGTTATTGCCTTTCACCAGAAAAGCAGTAACATCAGGTCCGACTTGTAAGTTCCGCCTTAAAATCTTCATAAAAAGACCTTATCGCGGTTTATTAAGTTTCGCAAAAGAAGAATAAGGCCTTAAAAAACATGCCAAGTGTTGCACTAGTTGATGATGATCGTAATATTTTAACCTCCCTTCGTATCGTTCTTGAGACAGAAGGCTATGCGGTTCGCACATATAATGATGGCGCTTCCGGCTTAGAAGGCATAACAAGTGAACCACCCGACTTGGCTATTTTAGATATTAAGATGCCACGCATGGATGGCATGGAATTATTACGTCGTTTGCGTCAAGATTCTGAATTGCCCGTTATTTTCCTCACCTCAAAAGATGAAGAGATTGACGAGCTCTTTGGTCTAAAAATGGGCGCAGATGATTATATCAAAAAGCCATTTTCCCAAAGACTGCTCTTAGAGCGTGTTAAAGCTATTATGCGCAGAAGCGCAGCCCGCTCTGTTGAGCCTGTTGCAAAAGATAAAAGCAATATTTTAGAGCGCGGCCTTCTTGTTATGGATCAAGAGCGCCATACCTGCAATTGGGATAATAAGCCTGTGACTTTAACAGTGACAGAATTCCTCATTCTGCAAGCCTTAGCTCAGCGCCCAGGCGTCGTAAAAAGCCGTGATGCTCTCATGGATGCAGCATATGATGATCAGGTATATGTTGATGACAGAACCATCGATAGCCACATCAAACGGCTACGCAAAAAATTCAAAGTCGTTGATGATAATTTTGATGTGATCGAAACCCTATATGGTGTTGGCTATCGCTTCAAAGAAAATGCAACGACTTAAATATTTAAATTAAGTAGTATAAATTGAGGGACTGCAGCTCCTTTAACCAAGAAGGAATAACGAAGCTTGAAACATCAAAAGCCTTGTTATGCAGTTCCAAATTTCCGTCAAAAGTTGTTCAAAAACAAAAATCAATATACTGTCAGTAACATAGATAATTACTCTTAATTACCTAGTACCTGAGCCTAAAAAGGTTTGACGAGAAATGAAGGAACAGATGAAATGTCACAGCGTATGAAGTGGCAGCCAGAAACAGTAGTAAATTCAATGAAGTCTCTGTCTCCAAAGGCTCTGTCTCCATCAAATGGATCATCTGCGTTCATGTCATTTAAAAAAGTTCTAGTTCATATCCGCTCTGCTTTTCGCTCGATTTTAAATTTCTCAACTTTAGGGCGAACCATCTTCATCTCAAACATGATTGCTTTGGTCTTTTTGATGTTAGGTATCCTATACCTAAACCAACTAAGAGCAGGTTTGATCGGTGCCAAAGTTGAAAGTTTAAAAACACAAGGCGAAATTATAGCAGGTGCCATCGCAGCATCGGCCACAGCAGATACGGATCAAATCATTGTAGACCCCGATAGCCTATTAGAAACAGGTGCTGATGGTCCTCTCATAGCTGCAGATGCATTTACATCACTTGAGTTTCCCATCGATCCAGAGCGTGTTGCACCCATTCTAAAACGGTTGGTGCAACCAACAGGAACAAGAGCTAGAATTTATGACTCTGACCAAACTTTAATTATTGATAGTCAGCGGCTTTATTCAGGAGGAGGGCGGCCGAAACCTCTGCCCAAATCTATAACTTCTACTGATGAGAGCTTATACACCCGTATAGAACAGGCATTTAAAAGAATATTATTTTACAGTGACTTGCCACTTTACAAAGAAGATACAATTGGTGATGGCCAAGTTTATGATGAGGTAGGCGCTGCGAGTGCAGGCGCCTCAACCCCCATGGTCCGCTTGACAAAAGAAGGCAAGCACATCGTCTCAGTAGCTGTTCCCATCACAAGATTGCGCCGTGTCCTTGGTGTGCTGCTACTTTCAACCAAAGGCGGCGGAGTTGAGCAAACAATACGTTCAGAAAGAAGAGCCATCTTAAGACTGGCCTTTTTGGCTTTTGGCGTAAGCATACTGACTTCTCTCTTTTTAACCAGATATATCGCTCTACCAATGCGCCGCCTATCAGCTGCTGCAAATCGTGTGGGAGAGAGTATAAAAGCAAGGGAAGAAATTCCCGATTATACGGATCGGAATGATGAAATCGGTCAACTCTCCGGCTCATTCAGGGAAATGACAGCGGCCCTCTATCGAAGGTTAGATGCAATCGAGACATTCGCCGCTGATGTAGCTCATGAATTAAAAAACCCCTTAACCTCACTTAGAAGTGCGGCAGAAACCTTAGATCTTGTTAAAAATGACGAGCAGCGAAACCGCCTGATAGATGTTATTCAAAATGATGTAAAACGCATGGATCGTCTCATCAGTGATATTTCTGATGCTTCCAGGTTAGATGCAGAGTTGGCCAGAGAAGATACTGACATTTTAAATATCAAAGATGTATTAGAAGGCACACTCAATGTCTTTAATGATATCCACCGCGGTAAAAAAGTCGATGTGCATTTGCAAATGTTTGATGCAAATGATGAGCGCGCCTTTTTATTACGCGGACATGATAGCCGTTTAGGCCAAGTGCTGATTAATTTGCTTGAAAATGCGCTGTCTTTCTCACCAGAAGGAGGCAATGTTTGGGTTACCGCAAAACGCGAAACTGGAAAGTTGATTTTATTAATCGATGATGAAGGCCCTGGTATTCCTCCTGAACATTTAAAGAAAATTTTCAAACGCTTTTATACAGATCGCCCAGATGGCGAAGAGTTTGGCAATAATTCAGGCTTGGGATTAAGTATTTCCAGACAGATTATTTCAGCTCATAGAGGGTCCATTAAAGCTGAAAATAGATATAGTTCACCAGGACAACCTCTAACGGAGACAGCTGAACAAATAGGTGATAGACCACCTCTTGGCGCTCGGTTTGTTATCGAATTACCAGCCATTCATAAATTGTAACAAGATGGAAAAACAAAAAACAACACAACATGGCACGCTTATTTCTATAAAGAACCTAGGAGTTTTACTTCTAGGGCCTTCAGCAGCTGGTAAATCTGATTTAGCACTAAGGTTGACCACGTCCCCCTCTCCGTTCTTAAAAGAGGATATGCAAGCTATTTTAGTCGCAGATGATCAGGTTGAAATTTTCACAAAACATAATGAAAACAATCATATTAAACTCTATGGCCAGGCCCCTGCCTCATTAGCAGGGTTGTTAGAAGTCCGCCACTTAGGCATTAAAACGGTTTCATTTATGGAAAAGAGTGAAATACACTGCGCCATTAAGTTGAAAAAATATAATGAAATCGAGCGTTTGCCTGAAGATGGCTTATCACTAGAGTTGGTTGAAGGGCAATCGATCCCTCTTTTCTTTCTCGATCCCTTTGAGCCTTCTGCTTTAAACAAACTAAATTTGATCCTGAATGAAATTAATGGCTCCTAAGCTAAGGTTTGAACTGTCTTAAGCCCTTAAGATCAGTCAAATCTTGTAAAAATTCTTAAAAAATAAGACAAAACCACTTGCCAGCGGCGTCAATCATCGACAATGTATCTTTTTAAGATATTGGCATCATAAAATAATTTATAAAAAAGTAGTCCAGGAATTAAAATGATTGGTCTTGTTATTGTCACTCATGGCAGACTAGCTGAAGAATTTAGAGCAGCCTTAGAACATGTTGTAGGGCCTCAAGAAAAATTAGAAACCGTGTCTATAGGTCCAGACGATGATATGGAGCTGCGCCGTAAAGACATAATAGATGCAATTAGTAGAGTTGATGATAATGACGGTGTTGTTTTGCTAACCGATATGTTTGGCGGTACACCCTCTAATTTGGCCATATCAATCATGGATCATGCCAAAGTCGAAGTGATTGCAGGCATTAATTTACCTCTTTTGATCAAGCTAGCCCGCCTTAGAAATGAAAAAGACATAGAAGAGGCGATTATAGAGGCTCAAGAATCTGGGCGAAAATACATCTCAATTGCAAGTCAGGTATTGAGCGAAAAATAACAAATAAATACCTGAGATAATCATTACAGAAACTAAATTTATGTGTTTTTGTGAATAAAATATTTGTGCTTTAAAGAAAATAATTAGATAAAGGCTAGCTTTATAGCGTGTTGCGCAAAAGTGGATACCGGTTTTGCGAAAAACAACTCGCTAAAAAAAGAGTTAGAGCATGTTTCATAAATTCATTAAAAAGTAACATGCTCTAAGCCACAACAATTACGTTACCAACCAAATCTGCTGCTGTACCTGAACGGATAGTTTCAAGGGGTGAGCAAATTAAAAACATATCTCTGGGGAGTGATATTTTTTATAAGATTGGGCGAGGGACGGAGGGAAGAGCTATATGACAGATCAATCCGTGATCGCAGAAGTGGTCATTTCAAATAAGAAAGGCTTGCATGCACGCGCATCCGCTGCCTTTGTCAAATGTGCAGATCAATTTGACGCGCAAATTGATGTGACAAAAGACGGCCAAACCGTTGGTGGAAGCTCTATCATGGGACTAATGATGCTCGCTGCATCTCAAGGCTCTTCAATCGTCATTGAAGCCAAAGGTCCCCAAGGTGATGATGCTGTAAAAGCTCTCATTGATTTGATTGAAGCCAAATTCCACGAAGGTGAATAAGGTTTGTGGCCTGATCATAAATACTAATCAGATAACAAGCATATAAAACTTTCTTTATATCCCCTTGCTCTTTTCATAAGACCGCATTATAAGGCTGTAGCAGAAAATGACAGAGCCTTTGCCATATGCCATTGCAGGAGGCAAAACTTAACTTGAAGGACGTGTGATGACCGAATTTAATGACTATGCAGTCGCAGATATCAGCTTGGCTGATTTCGGATATAAAGAAATTGCAATTGCAGAAACTGAAATGCCAGGCCTAATGGCTGTGCAAGAAGAGTATAAAGATGCTCAGCCTTTAAAAGGCGCACGTATTTCAGGTAGCTTGCACATGACAATCCAAACAGCGGTTCTCATTCAAACTTTGAAAGCGCTGGGTGCAGATATTCGCTGGGCCTCATGTAATATCTTTTCAACGCAAGATCACGCAGCCGCAGCTATAGCCAAAGACGGCATCCCAGTATTCGCTCATAAAGGCGAAACTCTAGAAGAATATTGGAACTTCATCGATAAAATCTTTGATTGGTCAGATGGTGGCACATCAAACATGATCCTTGATGATGGTGGCGATGCAACCATCTATATCATTCTAGGTGCAGAAGCTGAGCAAGATATCTCAGTGCTGGATAACCCTGGCAATGAAGAAGAAGAAGTTCTGTTCGCAACTATCAAAAAACGCCTCGAGCAAAGCCCAGGCTGGTTCGCAAAACAACGCGACGCCATCAAAGGTGTGTCAGAAGAAACAACTACAGGTGTTCATCGTCTCTATCAAATGGTTGAGCAAGGCCGTCTACCATTCCCAGCAATTAACGTGAATGACAGTGTGACCAAATCTAAATTCGACAACCTTTATGGCTGCCGTGAAAGCTTGGTTGATGGCATCAAGCGCGCAACAGACGTGATGATGTCAGGTAAAGTAGCTGTTGTTTGTGGCTTTGGTGATGTTGGTAAAGGCTCAGCTGAAAGCCTGCGCAGCCAAGGTGCTCGTGTGATCGTGACTGAAATTGACCCTATTTGCGCATTGCAAGCGGCGATGCAAGGTTATGAAGTGGCAACCCTTGAAGATGTTGCTGGCGAAGGCGATATTTTCGTGACCACAACAGGCAACAAAGACGTGATCACCATCGATCATATGCGTGATATGAAAGACCGCGCCATTGTTTCAAATATTGGTCACTTTGACAGTGAAATCCAGGTTTCAGCATTAAGAAACTTGCAATGGCACAACGTCAAGCCTCAAGTTGATGAAGTTGAATTCCCTGATGGAAAGCGCCTCATTCTCTTGGCTGAGGGTCGCCTTGTGAACTTGGCTTGTGCAACAGGTCACCCAAGTTTTGTGATGAGTGCTTCATTCACCAACCAGGTGTTGGCGCAAATCGAGCTTTGGAACAATAACGACAAATACAATAAAGACGTTTATGTATTGCCGAAAAAGCTAGATGAAAAAGTAGCCACACTACACCTTGAAAAGCTTGGCGTAAAACTGACAAAACTGTCAGAAGAGCAAGCTGATTATATCGGTGTTGAAGTTGAAGGCCCTTATAAGCCAGAACATTACCGCTACTAATAGCCGTTACTAAAAATTGCTATCGCGGACCTCAATTCTGAGGTCCGCGATATGCCATACCTATCAAAAATCCCCAAATTTCCATTTATCAACAATTTCTCCCCCTTTTTGCATCAACTTATTGTGTGTAAGCCGATGAATAAGAAGCTCTTTATTTGAGTGTGGCCTTGTTAAACGTGTAGATTAACAATTGATTCGCTAAGCGTTCCGCCCAAAAGTGGATACCGGTTTTGGGGTAGTGCGGATGTTCAGTGGGCATCTGAAGCACTAAAAAGGAACGCGAAAGAAAAGTTTAGATTTGTTGGTTCGGGGCCCAATGCAAGCACAAAAAAACGTAAAAGATAAAGCGCTCAAACTTAAGGGTGCACTTCCGCAAGTCGGCCATGTCTTGCCGTTAATTGTCGTCAGTGCCGCTTTTGTTGGGCTTGCTATCTGGGCAGCACAAATTTCAGGGCTTGAAGGGTCTCCACTTTTTAGTTCTTGGGATTTTCTTGCAGTAATTTTAAGTCTCGGTGCGCTTATTTTCTCAGCCATCATTTCTTTTTATGCCATTCAAACTCAAAAGTCGGCGCAAACAGAGCGCGAGCGCGCAAACAGAGATGTAAACCTCATCCGTCAGGAATTAAATTTGGCGCAAGCCATGCTCAAGGCTGAACCACAGCTTTTGATGCTCTGGGATGATAAAGGCGAGCCTAACTTAATCATTCACACATTAGATACAGATACAGGCATTCCGTTTCATTTCTCAGAAACCCTCTATTTTGATCAATGGCTAGAACTGCCATCAGCCATCGAGTTACGCAATAAACTGGAAAATCTCTTTCGCGATGGCACGGCTTTCACTCTCACTATCCGCACCTTATCAGGTCACCATTTAGAAGCCGACGGCCGCTCCGCTGGCGGCACTCCCATCTTGAGATTGAGAAATATCGCCGGCAGCGCTAGTGAAATCGCCAATATTTATGAATCGCGCCGAAATCTCAATCAATTAGTCGATGCCCAACATTCACTTCTCAATGCGCTGCCATTGCCTGTGTGGTTCCGTGATGAAGCCGGCAAGCTCACCTGGGTCAACAAATCCTATATGGACCATGTTGGCGCTGTGAATTTAGATGACATTAAAGCTCGTCAAATTGAGCTCCTAGAGCTACGTCAAAGAAAAGCAGTCACTGAAGCTCTTGAGAATGATGAAACTTTCAAAGAACGCTTTCATACAATCATCGGTGGTCAGCGTCGCACCTTTGATGCCGTAGCTATCCCGTTAGTTGAAGGGAGTGCTGGCTTGGCGATGGATATGGGCGATATTGAAAGCGCCGAAGGCCAGTTAGAAAGTCTCATTGAAGCGCACACAAAAACGCTCAATAGAGTGGCGACTGCAACCGCCATCTTTAATGGCAATCAAAGACTAACCTTTTATAACCAAGCTTATGTTGATTTATGGGGGCTTGACCCAAGCTGGTTGGATACAGGGCCAGAAGAAGGCGAAGTTCTGGATAAATTAAGCTCCATGCGCCGTTTGCCTGAAGAGGCTGATTATAATGCCTGGCGAGAAAACCAGCTTAAAATCTATCAATCACAAGAAAATCATGAAGAATGGTGGTATTTGCCAGATAGCCGCACCATTCAGGTCATGAGCGAACAGCGCTCAGATGGCGGTGTTACCCATCTCTATGATGATGTAACAGAACGCTTTGCAATGGAAAGCCGTTATAATGAGCTCATCGGTGTGCAAAGAGAAACACTAGATAATTTGGCTGAAGGTGTCGCTGTGTTCTCAACAGATGGCCGCTTGCGGTTATTCAACCCATCTTTCATGAACATCTGGCAATTAGATGAAGAGTTCTTGAAAAATATCCCTCACATTGATGATGTGATTTATAAATGTCGCAAATTACTTGATGATGCGTCTTGGGATGATGTTCACAGCGCCGTGACCTCAATCAGTGACCGGCGCGATAAGCAAAGCGCAGAACTAACTAGACCAGACGGCAAAATCATCGAATATACGGCCTCACCTCTACCAGACGGTGCAACTTTGCTGACATATAGTGATGTCACTGCTCATCGCCGTATGGAGCGTGTCTTGCGCGAGCGTAACGAAGCCCTTGTTGCATCTGATAAGTTGAAAAACACATTCATCTCACATGTTTCATATGAGCTGAGATCACCGCTCACAAACATCATCGGCTTTAGCGAGCTAATGAGTGCAAAAACATCTGGTGACCTAAACGAAAAACAAAGCGAATATCTAAGCGATATCCGCAATTCATCAGATAGCTTACTTGCTATTGTTGATGATATCCTAGACCTTGCCACCATTGATGCGGGCGGCCTCGATTTAGATATCGAAACTGTAAAGGTCGAAGATGTCTTGAATAGTGCCGCTGAGCGATTAGAAAAACATTACGACAAAGAAAATGTCGAACTCAACTTAGATATTGCTAAAAATGTTGGAGACTTTGAAGTTGATAGCAAGCGTATCAGTCAGGTGGTGTTTAATCTTTTAAGCAACGCTGTTGGCTTCTCTGATGAAGGCGCCAAGGTAAGTGTTTCCGCTAAAAAAGTGAAAAACAACATCGAAATTTCAGTCATTGATAGCGGTTGCGGTATCCCAGAAGCTGAGCAAAGCTCTGTTTTCGAGCGCTTTGAAAGTAAATCTCGTGGCTCAAATCACAGAGGCGCAGGCCTTGGTCTTTCTATCGTCAAAAGTTTGGTGGAAGCTCACGATGGGGCCGTACAATTAAGCTCCCATGAAGGTATGGGCACAACGGTGACAGTCACTCTTCCAATTAAACATAATGGTACAAAAAGTGAGGGAAGCACCCTTGACGAAAACAAGAGTAATGTCGCATAACCCCTTTAAATAATTGGAAATTTAGGAGTTTTGCGTGGACCACTCCAATGAACGATCAGGTGAAGCACTCAGATTAAATGAAGCTGAACTCAAAAGTTTTGCTCAAAAACTGTCTTGCCTTCTCTCTAAAGGCGACACGCTTTTTTTAAAGGGTGACTTAGGTGCTGGCAAATCCACCTTTGCCCGTGCACTTATAAGAGCCATCGCCATGGATGAAGAGCTTGAGGTGCAAAGCCCAACCTTCCCGCTTCTCATTCCTTATCAAACAAAACGCGCAGAGATCTCCCATTATGACCTTTATCGCCTTTCTGATAACAGCGAGGTTGAAGAGCTCGGTCTATATGATGAGTTAAGTGATCATATCACCCTCATCGAATGGCCAGAACAATTAGGGGAAAAACATAACCTTAACGATCGCTTTGAAATTTTGTTAGAAGAGCCAAATCAAAGTGAAGATGAAGAAGACAGCCGCCTGCTCACAATCAAAGGCTATGGTAAAGTAAACGATAAATCTGAGCGCTTCTTTAAAATTCTACGTTTCCTGGAAGGAACTGAGTGGAGCAAAGCCAACTTGCAAGGGGATGCCTCAACCAGATCTTACATCCGTTTGCAAAACGGCGCGTCTAATGCCCTGTTGATGAACGCCCCGCCCCAACCAGATGGTCCCCCCATTAGAGATGGTAAGCCCTATAGCCAAATCGCTCATCTAGCCGAAGACATGACAAGCTTTGTCGGTGTTTCAAACGCGCTCATTGAGGCAGGGCTCTCTGCCCCCAAAGTACACAAGTTCAATATCGAAGAGGGATTACTGCTCATAAATGATCTGGGTGATAACCAGCTTTATCATATGATCACCGAGGAAGGGGCAAACCAACAAACTCTCTATGAAACAGCCATAGATATTTTATGCGAGTTGAGAAACCATCATCCCAAACCAATGCCTGTTGGAGTCAACCTTTACGAACTGCCTGCCTATTCAAATGAAGCTCTATCTATTGAGGCTGAATTGGTGATTGATTGGTATTGGCCAAAGTTGAAAAACGCTGAGATCAGCGATGATGAGCGTGTAGCTTACCAACAAATCTGGGCCAAACTGTTTGATGAGTTAAAACCCAATAACACCCAATGGGTACTTCGAGATTTCCATTCACCCAATCTAATGCACTTGCCAGAGCAAAGTGGACTGAAGTTGTTAGGGATCATCGATTTCCAGGATGCAGTACTTGGCCATCCAGCTTATGATGCCGTCTCCCTTTGCCAAGATGCACGCATCACAGTGCCAGAAGATGTTGAGCAACATCTTCTCACACGTTACCTCGAGACGGCCAAACAAAAAGACAGCTCTTTTGATGAGGAAGACTTTTTGAAATGCTACGCGATTTTAGGCGCTCAGCGCGCTAGCAAACTACTCGGAATTTTCGTGCGGTTAGCTGTGAGAGACGGCAAAACTCATTACCTAGCTCACATCCCGCGCATTTGGGATTATCTAGAGCGCAATTTAAAACA
>CAXIBI010000089.1:0-11074 GCA_964022305.1 uncultured Hyphomicrobiales bacterium
AACATCTCGTTTCTTGATTTAAAAAATGCGATGACCAAACATTATAAAACTAACAACAAAAAGTTTGAATTCCCATGGGATTGGCATTGGAACAAACTTGGTAATGAAGTTGTCGGCAAGGCCATCGCCAAAGATATTGAACTGAGATTTTTAAAATAAAAGAAATTTAAAGATCTTTCATGTAAGACACGAGCAATAGTTTTAAGTACTGGAAAATAAAATGTCTAAAGACTTCCATGAACAATATGTTGATGAACATCCAGATATGCCATCTGAGCGCGGCACAGGATTTGTATTCGCAGTTGTAGCTGCCATCATCGGTTTAATCATTTTTTACTATAACGATTATACCCTCACGAACGGCTTTTATATCGCTCTAGGGTTTTCAGCTCTTTTTGCTGGCCTTGCCCAATTTGCTCCAGATATCTTACGGCCTCTCAATATTCTCTGGTTCAAATTCTCAATGCTGCTTTTTAAAATCATGAACCCAGTGATCATGTTTATCTTGTTCGCCCTGGTCATCGTACCAGCCGGCCTCATCATGCAACTAAAAAGAGACCCCTTGCGCCGCAAAGTTGATAAGAGCGCAAACACATACTGGATTGAAAAAGATCCAGAAGCTTCAACCCGGTCTATGAAAAACCAGTTTTAAAATTTATTTATTAAAGAGGAAAGCTATGAAAAGCTTCATTAAAGAAATTTTCGCCTATATGAGTGCCCGCAAGAAATGGTGGTTATTCCCCATTCTGGCAATCTTGGTTTCAATTGGTGCACTCTTAGTGTTAGCCAAAGGCTCAGCCATCGCACCATTTATTTACACAGTATTTTAAAAGTGTGAGCACCCAAAATGAAGAGAGCTAAGCTCTCTTCAAAATTTATAAGTAACCAAACTTAAGAGTTTTAAAGATGCGTATTTTAGGTATTTCAGCTTTTTATCATGACAGCGCTGCCGCTTTAATTGAAGATGGCAACATCATTGCCGCCGCTCAAGAAGAGCGCTTCACACGTAAAAAGCATGACCCAGGCTTTCCCAAAGAAGCCATTACCTATTGCTTAAAAGAAGCTGGTCTAACGCTAAGTGAAGTAGACCATGTCGTATTCTTTGAAAAACCCTTTATTAAATTCGAACGCTTACTTGAGACATATCTAGCAAGCGCTCCAGCTGGTTTCCAAAGCTTTAAAATGGCGATCCCCGTATGGATTAAAGACAAACTCTTTCAAAAAGGGAACCTGATTGAGCTTTTAGAAGAGTTTGAAAATTCTGGCGAAATTGAAGATAGATTACTCTTTGCAGAACATCATCAAAGCCATGCGGCCTCTGCTTTCTTCCCATCTCCATTTGAAGAAGCCATCATCCTAACAATGGACGGCGTTGGCGAATGGGCAACAGCATCTGTGGCCATTGGTAAAGGTAATGAGCTCACAACGGTTAAAGAAATTCAATTCCCACACTCACTTGGCCTGCTCTATTCCGCTATGACCTATTACACTGGTTTCAGGGTTAATTCAGGCGAATATAAAGTGATGGGATTAGCCCCATATGGTGAGCCAAAATATGTTGATCTTATTAAAGACAACCTGATTGATATTAAAGAAGATGGCAGCTTCTGGCTTGATCAAAGCTACTTTAATTACGCTACTGGCCTCACTATGACATCGTCTAAGTTCCATGATCTCTTTGGTGCCCCGCCCCGCACATCAGAAGATAGAATCACTCAGCGTGAAATGGATCTCGCAGCCTCTGTCCAGGTCGTGACAGAAGAAATCATGCTGAAAATGACGGAAAGCCTTGCAAAAGAATATGGCATCAAAAACATCTGCCTGGCTGGCGGCGTAGCCTTAAATTGCGTGGCGAACGGCAAGGTCATCCGTGCCGGCAGTTTTGACAATGTTTGGGTCCAACCAGCGGCCGGTGACGCAGGCGGTGCCTTAGGCGCAGCGCTTGCAGCTTATTACGTTGAGAAAAAACAACCCCGCACAGTCGGCTCAAATATGGATGCTATGAAAGGCAGCTATTTAGGCCCAGACTATGAACAAAGCGATATTGAAGAACGCTTAAGCAAAGCCGGTGCCGTTTTTGAAGTTTTCACAGACGAAACTGTGATGACGGAAACAGCCAAATGCTTAGAGCAAGGTCATGCTGTTGGCTGGTTCCAGGGCCGCATGGAATTTGGCCCAAGAGCTTTGGGTGGACGCTCAATCCTTGGTGATCCAAGAAATCCAGAAATGCAAAAAACGCTCAATTTGAAAATCAAATATAGAGAAAGTTTCCGCCCCTTCGCTCCTTCAATCATCTCTGATGAAGTCTCAAACTATTTCGAACACCAAGGCACCAGCCCCTACATGCTGGTCGTCGCACCCGTGAAAGAAGAGCACAGAAAAGACACTTCAAAAGAAGACGAAGGTCTATTTGGTATTGAAAAATTAAACATCCCTCGCTCAACCATCCCGGCGATTACACATGTGGATTATTCAGCTCGCATTCAAACCGTGCATGAAGAAACCAACCCACGTTATCACGCTCTTATCTCAGCTTTTAAAGAACAAACTGGCTGCCCGATTGTGGTGAACACAAGCTTCAACGTTCGCGGCGAACCAATCGTCAACACCCCAGAAGACGCCTTCCATTGCTTCATGGGAACCGAGATGGACACATTGGTTGTCGGCAATTGCTTACTCCGCAAACCAGCACAAGACCAATCTTTAGCAGAAGACTATAAAGATAAATTCGATCTCGATTGATTGTTAGATCGAATACAAAGAAACCCATCTCCTAGGAGGTGGGGGAAATAAAGTCTGAAAAGTTATCAATAGCAATCTGAAACAAAACAAGAAATTTGTTATACGAAGAAGAAGTACTGCCCTCTCTCAGGGCAGTAGGACATGACGCTGCCCGGCGCACAAGATCAGCCTGAACGGAGCGAAGCGAGTACAGATAAGCTGATCGCAAAAAAGCGCCGCACCTCGTAGGGCCTGCCACTTCAGTGGCAGGATAGCCCGTGAGAGAAAAAACGACGGTTGCTTGTGGGCAACTAAAGGAGCACTAAAAAAGTACCCTCTTATCCTTCTTGCTCGCTTTGCCCCCTGGCCACACGTCCAGCTGAGAGACTGTCTTTATAGTGGTCACGGTACTGCTTCATAAACACATCAAGCGTATTGATTGCAGCAATATCTTTCGCAAGCTTTTTATAAACCTCACCATTTTTATTCACTGGCTTGGTAACCACAATAAAGGCGCTCGCATCTTCGCTGTTCACCATTTTATTGTAAAATTTCTTACGCAATCGAGACAACGCAAACGCATCCTCAGCTAACGAATAGGAAATAGCGGCCCGAAGCACATCTTTGCGCTCGAAGGGCTGTAAAATATCACTTCTATTCCAGCTGGTTCCAAGTAATTTCTCTAGCTGCTCACCAGATTTACCCCACTGACGTGCATTCCAATAAGCATCAGCCTTCATGCGCTCAATTTCAGCGCCTTTCATCCGATTGAGAATATCAATAGCACCATCAACACGGCCCATCTCACTCAAAGACCGTGCTTCTAAAACATCACGAGCTCGCTTCACCCGCTCAGGTAAATTCGGTTGCCGTGTCCGGCCAATAGTTTGTAAAGCTAAAATAGGCTTTCTATTCATCAAATGAACCATAGCCAATTTCGCAGCCACTTGACTACGCGCTGCCCCATGCACCCTCTTATTCACTTGATGGTCTAAGAGTTCAGCTGCATGGTCTAACAAATCAACATCGATCAAACGATCCGCCAACATCCGTATCATCTCATCACCAGAGCGCCCAACTGGGGTAAGCTCTTTAAAGTCATAAAATAAGCTCAAAGACTCAATGGGGCGAAGATTTGTTTTTCTATTTTGTAAATAGAGAGATTTAAAAACCTTCTTCATGTCATCTTGAATTCGAAGGGCACTATCATCAGTTGGAAACGCTTTAACCGCCTGTTTCATATTGCCAAAGGCTAACCGATATTCACCCTTATTCGCATAAAGGTTAGAAAGCATTGAGAGCATCTGAACTTCTGTCGCATCACCACGCCACATCAATTGCATCCCCTCAAGATCAGAAATAGCCTGATCCATTGAGGTCATTTGATTATCAAGTTTCAGCTTTAAAATATCAACCTTGGCTTGAGCCGCAATCGGTGCAACATCGGACTTTGCAACTAGATTGAATAAATTCAAGGCATCATCAATCTCACCCATATTGGCAAGATATTGAGCGTTCAGTAACATTGCCTCAGCATCAACAGCATCAATCCCACTTTCCATAGGCACAGCTCTTAGATACTCTTTCATCAAGGCATAGTTCTGTAAATTCTTGGCAGCTTTGGCCGCTGCTAGACTAAAGCGAGCCCGCTGCAAATCAGGATATGCGCGAATAACATCTTGCCCATTTCTGAACTGACGCATCGCATCAGACCATTGCTCGAGCATATTCTTGGCCATACCTCGCCAAAGTGACGCGTGCTCATTACTATGAAGGTCACTAACCGCAAGCGCTGTAATTGCATCCTTAGGGCGCCGCATCATAACATTGGCTGCTGCTTGCAAAACTCTTAACTCAGCTTCATTTTGTTTCTCAGGATATTCAAAACGCAACCGTTCTAACATACCCAAAGCCTCTGGCGCTAATTCATTCGCAATAAGAAAGCGCGCATAATCTCGCCTCGCTTTAACCCGCTCCTCATTTTCAGAAATAGCGATTTTAGTTTCAAAACTTCCCATCTGATCCACAAAGGACCCATTACCCGCAGAGCGCCATTCATCAAAATTGATATAACCAGTTTTAGACTTTTTATTGCGTTTAATTTTTTCAGGGCGTTTTGTTTGAGTAACGATTGTATCATCAGAAAGGTGCAGCCCAGAATGACGTGTTATCACCACTTCCTGAAAACCAACACGCACTTCAACATCATCTGTTTTAGGCGTAATTGCGACACCTTGTGCTGTGCCAAACGCATGAAACTCAACCAAATCTTGAGGTTTCATCAATTGCTCAACAGGTGGATAGCTGGTCACCAAACCAATGCGATCACCAATGGTTTCATCCTTCAACCAATAAATATGACTGGGTTGTTGTAACGGAATACTGACATATCTTTTATTCTCAGCATTGACTTGCCGGCGCAATCGAAGCGATTTCGCTTTGGCTGAAACCATTTCACCTATTTTCGCTGTCCAAATGAAATTATCATATTCAAGCGCAAATAATTGAGGCTCGGCTAATTTAATCAAAATCAACTGACCATTATTCAATCTAACCTTACGGATATCTTTGATATATTTCCCTCCCTTTTTCATGACACCAGAAAGGTCAAGGGGTTTAAAGCTATCAAACACAATCCAAACGGTTTCACCGCGTATAAAGCCAGCAGCAGCTACAGCTTCATCAAACCGAAAAAATATTTCACTATGATCAGGCGTCTCTTTTATATAGACACTCTTATAATCTCCAGCAGCTGTTCGCTCTGGTGAAAGGGCAGGTAAAACTTTTTCTTCTCTCTGTTGAGACTTAATTTCAGCTGGTGCAAAAATTTCACCTGCCTTACTTTTAACAGCAGGCAAGCCAACCTGGTCAGCACCATCACCATACATGCTCAAATCAAATTTATCCGGATTGAAATCAGAATAGGTCGAGCGAACCATACTTATGGTTTCTTGCTCGCCAGAAAATTCATCCATCTTTTTAGGAGCTTCACTGGAGAGCAATTGAACATCTTCGCGGCCAACAACATTGCCTTTATCATCAACAACTTTATTCTTTAATTGATTTAATTGTTTTGAAAGAGCCACATCTGATGGTGAAACATCAACAACATAATCCTCACCCTCACGATACCCTCTCACATTAGATTGAGGTGGCAATTTGAGGGTAACGATGGTTGAGGTCTCTGTTGTAAGAGATGAAATATCCAATAAATTTTTAGGCAAATCATGTTTCACACGCCCAACATCTAATTTAACTGACTGGCCAAATGTCACCTGAACGAGATCGCCCCGTCGCTCCATTTTAGAGGTGACAAACTTGTTCCAATCAAAAACAAAACGCGTAAATGTCGGCAAAGCACCAACACGAATGCGAGCGGTATAGAGCTTTTTAGCTTTTTTCTTTTGTTTTAAACGTTCTTGATTTTCAGCTTCAATCTCAGCTGCTCGTTTTGCAATGGCGCGCAACACATCTTGCGGCAAGTTCGGCGGCATGCCTTTCCATTGGCGCCCTAAAATATCAATAAATATCTGAGATCCAGCTTCCATGATATTGACTTTAAAACTATCAGAAAAAGCCAAACGAAATGCATGCCCATCAGGATCAACGCGAGCCACACTCACATAATTTGGCATCTTACGAATAAGATCATCTAAATTAAGGTCGACCGCTTCTTTGAACTTAAACACCAAAATAGTATCATCAACATCACTTTCATAAGCTGGCAAACGCTCAAAATTCAGAACTAAACGAGCAAAGCCACGCTTTTCAGAAGCTTCAGTGTTAACCTTCAACCCCGCAGCCAAAAGCGAAGTCGTTGTCAAAAATTGAAAGCTACAAAAAGTAAGAAGAAATAAAAATGAGAATGAAAGTGAGTTACGATGAAAAAGTGAAGGAAACGAAAAATGCACAGATCTATGGCCTGACAAACCCATATGCTTGCCAGCTAGAAAACCAAAGGCCCTTTTCAAACTAGAAATAGTAAACCCTTGTGCCAAAAATGTTTTCAACGCACCCATACGCACTCCTTGCAGATAAAGCTCAACAAACTTTACCGGGTATCACTCAGCCATATTCGAACTGCGACTTGAAGTTGAGTGTGGCAGTTTTTCCTTAAAAACCTCTTTAAGATTTAGATAAAATGCAGGTGAACTCTCCATAAATCAGCTGATTTTATAATATTCCCTCAAATTATTGATTTTTCTCAGCTAATTTTTCATCTTGAACAGACGGTAATTCATCAGTTTTTGCGGTTTCGTTGGAAGCCACCAACTGATCTTTAGCAACAAGCATCAAAGTTAATTCTCTTGCTTTTTCAGCATTCATTTTCGCTAAGATTTGAGATCCCGCAGCTGCTTTCATTGAGCGCATCAAATCCACCAATATCGGCATTTTTAACCCATTAAAGATACGAGCAGCCTCTTTCGGCTTCATAGAAGAATAAATTTTAACAAGCCGGCGATATTGCTGATCATTTAACGCATCTTGCTTCTTAAGCTTCGTTTGAATTTTAGCTTCTAAAGTCTTGAGCTGCCCGATACGCTCATCAATTTGTCTTTCAGCCGCTTGCAGCAAATTCTCTTTTAAACGAAGGGCGGCTTCACGTTCATTAAGCTGCTTGCGGCGCTCTGCCAAACTTTCAAGCAAATCAAGTTCAGAAGTCGACGATTTAAATTTTGTCTCAGCAATACTTTCAGGTTTCATCTGCTGGGGGCCAGCTGTCTCAGCTGCTTTCTTTTCACCCGCATCTTTCTGAGCCACATCAGCTTTTGCTGTTTCACTCTTTTTATCTGCAGCCGACTTACTATCTGCCTTCTTGTCGGCAGCTTCTTTTTGAGCTTCAGCTGCTTTCTTATCAGCAGCTTCTTGCGCATTCAAAGCCACGGAGCCCGTAATTACTGAACCACTTTCAGCAAAAATGAAGGCAGCACTTTTCAACAGTAACAAGCACGTACAAGCAAAGACAACCAACTGTAAAAGGCGAAAATTATTCATGATGATGTCTTTCTAAAAGGTGCCGCCATAGGGGCTGTCTCATCCATACCTTGCTGGGACAACTGGTCAGAGCTCGTAAATAATGTCGAAGGTCGGCCTTGCCCCTGTTCAACAGGTTGCTGAGTAATCCTCTGCGATTCTGCAACTTGTTGTTCTCTGCCGAGAGGAGGTTTGGGAGTAAAACTATCCTGACCAAAACCCAATCTTTTTCTTTTTAATTGTTTTGAGATTTCTATCTGATCCGCTGAAACAGATGAAGGATGCAAGACTTTATCCATGGACTGCAAAGTCTCAATATCAACATCAGAAAATCTCTCTAAGGTCGCTTGAAGAGCCTTACTCTTTTCCAAATTCTGACGTAAATCTTCACTCGCATGCCGCGCAGCATCCATCTGACCAGCAATTTGCCCCTCAACATGCAAAGCCGTCCGGCGCATTTCACTAATCGCCTTTTCTGCACGTTCTGAAGATCTGTTAAGCTCACTTATAACTTGGCGAATACCACTTTGATCAGTGCGAAGAGCTGTCAATTTACTGTTCACAATAAAACAATAGCTAATGGTCACAACAAGGAGCAGCACCATAATCAGTTCAATAATAATACTTAAAGTCGATCCAATCATTACGTTACCCCTGCTCACTAACCAAAGGCATCCCATCTGGAGCCACTAAATTCTGTTCAAGTCCACTTTTCAGCTTCAAAGCCATCTTTCCATTCGATTGCCCGACATACCCCTTAGAAAGATTAATGCCACTACTGCGCAACTGAACCAAATCTTCAGCACCACAAGTCATAGGTAATGTTTGCCCGACTTCTAAATTCATAATTTTATTCAGTGGCACTTCAAATTCATCTAAAACAACATCCAAAGGCACTTCCGTATTCCAAATCTCATTGGCTAAGTGCCCCTCCCAAATCGGGTCACGGCCAAATTTCTCACCCATAAAGCCTTGCAAGAGCAAATGACGAATAGGCTCAATTGTTGAATAAGGCAGCAGCACCTCAACCCGGCCACCGCGATCTTCCATATCAATTCTCAAGCGCACAACAATCGCCGCGTTCGCTGGCCGCGCAATCGTTGCAAAACGTGGATTTGTCTCCAATCGCTCTAATTCAAATTTAACCGGATAAATCGGTTGAAAGGCTGTCTCTGAGTCTTTTAAGATCACTTCAACCATACGAGAAACAAGCGTTGTCTCAATCGTGGTATAAGGTCGTCCTTCAACCCGCACTGCTGGCGAACTCCGCCCGCCTAAGAGAATATCAACAATGCCGTAAATCAAGCCTGAATCAATGGTAATAAGCGCTAAATTATCCCATTGCACCGCACGGTAAACCGCAAGCATAGCAGGCAGTGGAATAGAATTTAGATAGTCCCCAAACCGCATAGAAGTAATCGTATCAAGACTAACTTCCACATTATCAGATGTAAAATTACGAAGTGATGTGGTGAGCAACCGAACCAACCGGTCATAAACCACCTCAAGCATCGGCAGTCTCTCATAAGAGACCATGGCCGAATTAATAATGGCCCTAAGGCCGCTTGTATCATTCAGCGAACGCTCATCAAGGTCAAAGCCAAGTAAGTTATCGATCTCATCCTGATTAAGGATGCGCTCGCTCCCCCCTTGTTCCTCACCACCTTCATCAGATGGTTCTCCAACCATAGCCGCCCATTGGGCCGCCATATCACTATCGAGCCCGTCCAGCGCTTCCGTATCAACTTCATCAGTATCATCAAGCGCAGCACCCCACGCTGCGGCCATAGCATCCTGATCTAGATCTTCATCTGACATAAAATTGTGTCCTACTGAACGATAATTTCTTTAAACAAAATGCGATTAACCCGGCTCGGATGAACGGCCAGATTAATTCGCTTAAGCAATTCTTCTTTTAAACGGTAAATCCCTTGAGACCCCTCAAGGTCTTGAGCACGAAGCTCGCGCAAATAAACTTGAAATAAATCAAGGACCCGTGGCAAATTCGGTTGCATAGCTTCTGCCACAGACGCATCAGCAACTTCTAAGGCAATTTTCATTTTTAAATATTGAGCCCGTTGCTCTTTACTACTTAAATTCACAACCATTTCAGGTAGTTCGTGATAATATGCTGGCTTAGGCGGAGGCGGTGTGTTCTCAGCAATTTCTTCTGTCTCATCACCACCTAATAACCCCATCATTGAAGCACCAAAATAGCCACCACCACCAAGAAGCAATAAAGCAACCGGCGCTAGGATAAAAAGGAGCTTACTTTTCTTTTTCGGCTCACCCTCTTCCGTAGCATCTGCATCTGCTTCTGCCTCAGTATTTTCATCATCCGTTTCGGCCATTTCTTGAACCCAACCCCTTAAAACATAAAGAAGAATCACTGCAAGACGCAGTTACCCTCTAGTTCTATCCCCATTAGAGTTAATGAAAAGTTGCCAAATCTTAAAAAGAGGAAATATCTGCCCAGTCATTTTTGCCGCCTGGCCGATACGGAATAGAACATTTTTTCATAACTTATTGATTTTATTGTATATTTCTTCTGGCACGCTCCATGCATTAACCATAACACCACACAACCCGGCAAATTTTGCTGAGTTAAATTTTTTGTAAATTGTTGAAAAACATTAAGGAATCACAAGATGGACAACGCTCTTAGGATCGGTTTATCCAGGCAAATGGCTCTTAAAACCAGAATGAATGTCATTGCGAACAACTTGGCCAATATCAATACAGCCGGTTTTAAACGCGACACAGTTCATATGGAAGAATTCCGCATGCCAGTTGCTCAAATGACTGAACTAAGAGGCCAAGATAAAGCTTTATCCTATGTCCATGACCGCGCCGTTTTAAATAATATGAGCGCTGGTTCAATGAAACAAAGCGGCAATGAACTTGACGTCGCAATTAATGGCAAAGGTTGGTTCACTGTAAACACACCTGCAGGCGAGCGTTACACTCGCAATGGTGAATTCAAATTAAATAACGATGGTACATTAGTCACCAATGACGGATTTCCAGTCCTTGGCTCTGGTGGTCCAATTAGCTTCGGCCCGAATGAAACACAAATTACAATCGCAAGAGATGGCACCATATCTTCAAGCGAAGGTGTGAAAGGTCAAATACGTGTTGTAAGTTTTAATGACGAGCAAAACCTCAACAAAGAGGGGTTTAATCTTTTTAAAACTGATGAACAGCCAACACCTGTTGAACAACCCAATCTCATGCAAGGCATGATCGAGGGCTCAAACGTAAGACCGGTTTTAGAGCTTACAACCATGATCGAAACAACAAGAGCCTATGTCAATCAAGCACAACTCTTGAAAAAATCAGAAGAATTAAAAACAGATGCCATGAACAAATTGGCACAAGT
>CAXIBI010000090.1:0-10948 GCA_964022305.1 uncultured Hyphomicrobiales bacterium
AGTGTCTCTGGTCTTGATGAGTAGCCCCATCAGGGCTGAGATGACTTGTGAAGGTATATTGGCTTCAGGGTCTATAAAAGAAATGACTCCCTGTGCGGAACTCAAATATCAAGCTGCACAAAAAACACTTAAAGAAACCCTTGATCGTGTTAGCAAAGGCCTTGATGACAAACACAAAAAGTCTCTTAATAAGGCCCAGATGGCTTGGAGCAGATATCGTTTCTTAAATTGCTATACTTATTCTTTGCAATTCAAAGGTCCCTTACGACCCATCTTCAATAATATTTGTCGCTCGAAAATAACAAAGCAGCGCAATGTAACTTTAAAAGAGCAATATGAAGAGAGCTGATTTAGTATCGGTGTGAAGGGGAAATTTTCCTATCTAATTCTCAGCTGCTTATCTGCAATTTCGGTTGAAATTTTATTACTGTCTAAAAGGGTGATTTTGACCTAAGTAGACATTTGTTAGCATTTTTAGAATTGACTTAAAGAACATCAATTCTGACAGATCCTTTGCCGACAAAAGATCTGTTTTCTTGGAGTGATTTGCCCAGGATGATTGGTCTGGGTTGTATGTTCGTTTATCGCAGGTTCGTTTTGCAACGGGACATGCAGGTGCGTACAAAGCTGCTGCTAGCTGAAGTGTGACGTATTAAAAATCAGCAAGGTCCGGGTTTAATTCGCGTTCATCACCAAGAAGCGAACCATTACCATGCCCGCAAATGAAGGCGTAGTCATCGCCAAGCGGCAGGATTTTACTTTTGATCGCATCAATTAATGCCCTGCGGTTACAGTAAGGTAGATCCGTGCTGCCGATCCGGCCCTTCATCATAACATCCCCCATAATAATTAGACGATGCTTATGGCTGATGTAGATGACAGAACCCGGCGTATGTCCAGGACAATGACGTACCTCCAGTGGATGCCCCGCAACGTCGACGATATCGCCGTCATTCAACCAGCGGTCAGAGGTTACATCACGGACCGACTTGTCTAATTGTGGGGTTTGCCGTGTTAGCCCATTGAGAAGAAACTCATCATCGATGTGCGGCCCCTCAATTTTGATATTAAACTCTTCTTGTAATTGGTGCGCGCCACCGGCGTGGTCGATATGGCCATGGGTTAACAGGATTTTTGTCGGCTGCATACGAGCTTTTTGGATCATCTGTTTTATGTAATCCAGATCGCCGCCTGGGTCGACGATCGCGCCTTCAAAACTGATATCATCCCACCACAACGTACAGTTTTGCTGCAATCTGGTGACCGGAATAATGGCAAACTTTAACTTGCCTAGTGTGCCGCCATTCTTCGTCTCCATGATATACTCATCTTTCAAAAACAGAGTACCGTGCTCTTTGCTCAAAATCGGAGCTTGCTACCGGCCCCTCTGTTTCCACACTAGAGTACGATTATTTTACATGCAAGCATGCCCTGAGTTTGCGAAGTATTGTCATGTCTCCTACTGGCATTTCAGAAAAGATTAAAATACTTCATTTACATTTACAAAATCAGACAGTGATCTTATCCAATAAAGCCAACGATTTCTTTGGTTTTTTGCATGATGGGTTCTGCGATGTCGCGAGCTCTGGCTGCGCCATCTTTTAAGATGTTATCAAGCTCTGTTGGATCATCGAGTAAGCGGTGCATTTCATCTGCGATCGGGCTTACTTTTTCAACGGCGAGTTCAGCTAATGCTGGTTTGAAGCTAGAGAACTGGGCACCGCCATGTTCTTTTAGCACTTCTTCTTTGCTTACGCCTTTGAGTGCAGCATAGATACCAACAAGGTTGTTGGCTTCTGGGCGATCATTGAGGCCGTCGGTTTCTGATGGCAATGCGTCTGGGTCTGTTTTTGCTTTTCTGATTTTTTTGGCGATGGTGTCTGCGTCATCTGTCATGGTGATACGAGACATTTCTGATGGGTCAGATTTGCTCATTTTCTTTGAGCCATCACGCAAGGACATTACCCTTGTGGCTGGGCCTTGAATAAGCGGGTCTGGTTGCGGGAAGAAGATGCCTTCCTCAAAACCTGCCTCAATAATTGTATCTTTGAAATCTACATTGAATTTTTGCGCGATATCACGGGCAAGTTCTAAATGTTGTTTTTGATCTTCGCCAACAGGGACATGAGTGGCGTGATAAAGCAAGATATCAGCTGCCATGAGGTTGGGGTATGTGAAAAGACCGACTGAGGCGTTTTCTTTATGTTTGCCAGCCTTTTCCTTAAATTGTGTCATGCGGTTTAACCAACCCATGCGCGCAACGCAATTTAACACCCAAGCGAGTTCAGCGTGGCCAGAGACTTGAGACTGGTTGAAGATGATTTGCTTTTTGGGGTCGATGCCTGAAGCGATGAAGGCGGCGGTGACTTCTCTGATGTTGCCAGCTAGTTCTTTTGGGTCTTGCCAAACGGTGATTGCGTGCAGGTCCACCACGCAATAGAGGCATTCATGACTTTCTTGCAAGGCGACGAATTTGGTAATGGCACCGAGATAGTTCCCTAAGTGAAGGTTACCTGTTGGTTGGACGCCTGAGAAAACGCGTTCTTGATGTGTCATAGTTTGGGCCCCGTAACGAAATTTCGGTCTTTATTATTGGCGATTTGGTCTTAAAGAATTTTTCAAAGATTTAAGACTTGTTGCACCTGTTAATTCAGCTGATACCCCATAGGCTAAAACTCCGCAAGCTACTAAAGCAAAAAGAGTGAGAAATCTAATCCAAATGCCGTGTTCTAATTGTAGGAAAGGTTCTGCGACCCCTGCCGCATAATAGAGCACGGCTCCCATGATAAGGCTTGAGAGGATGATGCGTGGGAGTTTTATCAGCAAAGCTTTGTCAGTGATGAAGTGGCCTCTTTTATAGAGCAGAATTCCTAACAACAAAGCATTTGCCCAGCCTGCGATTGATGTGGCGATGGCGATGCCCACATGTTTGTAGTGCGTGAATAAGATGATGCTGAAGATCACGTTGATCACCATTGAGATGGCTGCGAAGATCATTGGGGTTTTGGTATCTTCTCTAGCGAAGAAACCAGGTGAGAAAACTTTAATAAGCACAAAACTTGGAAGACCGATGGCAAAGGCGGCTAGGGCCGCAGATGTTGCTGTTGTGGCAACACTGCCAAAAGCGCCGCGCTCGAAGAGGACTTTAATAATTGGCTCGGGGATGGTGAAGAGGGCGACAGCTGCGGGCATTGTCAACAGGGCTGAAAACTCAAGCGATCTGTTTTGAGCTTCGTGTACGGCGCTCATGTCACCTGCGCGTAATTTACGTGAGAGTTCAGGCAGGAGGACCACGCCAATTGCGATGCCGACAATGCCTAAGGGTAATTGATAAAGCCTGTCAGCATAATAAAGGAAAGAAACAGCACTTTCTTGCATGGAAGCGATGATGGTGCCGATCATGATGTTAATCTGTGTGATGCCACCTGCGATGATGCCGGGGATGCTGAGCCAGAGAAACTTTTTCACATTTGGTGTGAGGCGTGGGCGTTTTAGTTTTAAGGCGAAGTCTTGTTTCGTGACACAAAAAAGCAATAAAACAAGTTGCGCCAGACCGGCGATGGCGACGCCCCAACTTAGAATAATTCCGGCCATTTCGGATTCTTCTAGTCCAAGGCTAGCGGCAATACTCATGGCAGCGATGAGAATGATGTTCAGTAATATTGGAACGGCTGCTGCTGCTGCGAATTTATCTAATGCGTTGAGCATGCCTGATAAAAGGGCCACGAGGGACATGCAGGCGAGATAGGGGAAAGTGATGCGAGTTAAGAAGATGGCGAGATCTAGCTTCTCTGGGTTTTCACTAAAGCCGGGGGCAATGATGTAAATCAGCCAGGGCATTGTGAGTTCTGCTATGGCTGTTGTGATGAGGAGAGCCGTGATCAGCACGCTTGCCACTTGGTTGGCGAAGTTTTTGGCACTGCCTTTACCATTACCTTCTAGCTCTTTGGCAAAGAGAGGGATAAAGGCTGCGTTGAATGCGCCTTCACCAAACAGTCTTCTAAAAAGATTAGGAAAACGGAAAGCGACAAAAAAGGCGTCTGCAATAGGGCCGGTGCCTAGGACAAAGGCCACGAGGATATCTCTGATAAACCCTAATGCGCGACTGATTAAGGTCATGCCGCCGACAGTTGCAAAGGCTTTATAGAGACGCATGGATCATCCTCATAATTGAATAAAACAACTCTTTAACAGAGTTGCTAATGAAAGGTGGGCTCTATTGCAAGGAAAGAGTGTTATTTCGGCTAAAATTTGTTGTTTTGAGGAAATTTTAGATTTGAGTTGTGAGCTTAGACCTAATTGAATGTAGACATGATGGTTTTAGAAAGGGCGTTGAAATCTTTTGTTCGAGGAGATGATTTTCGCCAGACTAAACCTATTGATCTCGTTGGTGCGGGATTATCAAAAGAGATAAGGCGCAAAGGGCTCTCAGCACTGATTTCTACTTTTGCAGCCAATTTGGGGATGAGGGTTACCCCTTGCTTATTGGCAACAAGTTCTAGCAATGTCTTTAAACTCGTTGCACCATATTGAGAGAGGCTTTGAGGGGAGACTTTTTCGCAAAGAGAGATGGCTTGATCACGAAGACAGTGGCCTTCTTCTAGCAAGAGTAAATTGTTTTCGTCCAAGAGTTTAGTTGGGTTGCTGGTTTGGTTTGAGATATCACTGTGTGCTACAAGAAAAAAAGGATCATTAAATAATTCTTTGGTCATGAAGTCAGCATGAGGAATAGGTAAGGCAACGAGGATAGCGTCTAATTGGCCTTGCAATAAAGCGTCAGTTAGATGAGGTGTTGTTGTTTCTTTTAATTTGAGATCCAACTCAGGAAAATCTTTCGATAAAGCTGGTAGAACTTTAGGGAGAATGTAGGGTGCAATGGTTGGGATGATGCCCAATCGAAAAGACCCGGCTAATATACCGCCTCTAGTTTTTGCGTAATCGCTAATGTCTTGAATGTCAGCTAATATTTTTTCTGCCCGTTTTGCGACTTCTTCACCATCTGGTGTGAGTGTTATTTTTGTTTTTCCTCTTATGACCAGACTTAATCCTAGGATATGTTCAAGATCTTTGATTTGCATGCTTAGTGCTGGTTGGGTCACTGCACAATGGTCCGCAGCCTTGCCAAAATGTTTTAGGCGAGAGAGGGCATGAAAGTATCTTAATTGTTTTGTCGAAATTGCGTGCATAAGTCTTTCTTATCATAATTGGCGCATAAATAAAATATTGCTTATCATAAGATTTTGACATCGTTCCATCAAAAATGATTATCAAATTGGTTTTTTGTTGGTTTATAGAACGAACAAAGGCGTATCATTTTTGATACGCCTCTTTGCTTTTTGGTATTTTTGTTCAGGAGGATCTTAAATATCTCGCCATGAAAATTGAAGGTGATCATTGAGACAATTATTGAAACATGGCGAGATCAGGGGGCTTAGTAATGGAGCAATTTAGTTTATAATTTTGCTCTTCTTATTATATTTCCTTTTTCAATGTGTTCTAGATGGCTTTTTTGACTGGCCTTCAGTTTGTTCACTAGTAACCGCGTTATTTCCTAAATATGGTCCCTATTTTTATGCGGGGTGCTTTTGACTAGACTGTTTTATCTAATACTGAAATGGGAGCACTTTCTTCATTTGTTGCTATTGCATGAGGAAGATTAGCCAATTGCTTTCTCACTTCATTAGCTAATTTAGATGCTAAATGCTCACTAATTTGTTTTACTTCTATTGCAGGTTCTTTTTGCGATATGGCTTTTATGATTTCATCTGTGATGATGTTATGAATTTTGAAATCAGTTGGGTTATGGCCGATATCAATGGACGGTACCTGTTCGATATTGTGAGATTTTTGAGGGGGATCCTCAAACTTTTTAATCTCTACTGGTGGCTTTTGATCATTAATGGGACCAGACTTTTCTTTATCTGGAAAAAGATCCAGCTCTAACTGCTCTCCATAAATTTTAGGTTCATTTTCCTGTTTTTCTGATTGCTCAGTTTTGTTTACAGGTGGTTGGTCTTTGTGTTCATTAGATTGCTTACTAATTTTTAAACCAGCAAACATGGTTGTTTCTTCGCTGGGTTTTGATGGAATGTGAGTTTCTAGGTAGTTGAGTACTTTGTTAAACCGACCAAGACTTTTGGCTAATACTTTTGAGCTGCTAGAAAACTGGCGCTCTATGGTGAAATTTTCACCGTTTTGAGTGTTTGATTGTTTTTGAGCGCGTTTGCCTTTGATTTTTTCATAGGCACTCACATTGTCTTTTCTGTCAGGAACAGTTGGAGAAACCGGTACCTTTGGAGTTTTGACGTTTTGTAATGCCTGTTCAATCATCGTTTTATTCCGTTAGCGTACTAAAAAAGGAGCGTTACTTACTACTAGATGCTGTTAGATTAGCAGGAATAAAATAAAAAAAGGCGAATATTCGCAGTAAAAATGTAATAAATACTTACTAAGTGTTTAGGCTAATTTGTATAACTATTTAATAAAAACGAATTTTTATTTGAATAAAATTTTTTTAAAAATTTAAGTAAATATGTCATTAAAAAATAATTTTCCATAGTGAACTGGATGGATATTTTTACAGCCTGTATTTAGATCTCTCTTTTTCGTTCGAACACCTCTTTTTAAGGCCCTTGTCTGACTTTAGTTGGAATGAATTTTGCCTTTTTTAGCATTGATGATTTTTATCATACTTGTAGAGTGATGAAATCTAACTATGATTTTTGATTTATCAATGAAAGATATTTGGCGGGTATGGGTGCTCTTAATAAGATTTCTTTGTTCTCTTCTCTTAGCGAGACGCAATGTGGTGAACTAGAGAAAAAACTTATCACAAGAACATATAATGAGAATGAATTAATTCTCGATTTTGAAGATCAATCTTCTGATGTTTTGTTTATCACTTCGGGCAAAGTGCGGGTGCTGTATCGCTCAGTTTTGGGGCGTGAGGTGATTTTGGCTGATTTGGCAGAGGGTGATTTTTTTGGCGAATTATCAGCGATTGATGGGAAGGGACGCTCAGCTAATGTGACTGCTTTGCAGCGCACGGAAATATCTCGGTTATCATCATCAGAGTTTTTAGAGTTGGCGACGACTGTTCCTCAAATTGCGAAAGAGATTTTGAATGTTTTGGTTTCTCGCATTAGGGCGCTTGATCTTAGGTTTTCAGAAATGAGTGTTTTGAAAACCAATGAGAGACTTTATGCTGAATTGCTTCGTTTATCTCAGCCGCGCCGTTCAAATAAAGAAGAGCGTATTATTTCACCACCGCCCTTTCATCATCATTTGGCTGGACGAATTGGTTGCCGGCGTGAAGTTGTAAGCCGGGAAATTTCAGCGCTTACTAAGGTTGGAATTTTAGAAAAAACACGCGGCGGTCTGGTCATTTTGGATGTTGCAGAGCTGGAGGGGCGCATTGCTGCGGCGTTAAATTAGATGATGAGTAAATTAAAAAGTAGCTTACTAGATATCGGTCATCAAATTTTAAATGCAGGTATTGTTAGCCCTGATGAAGCAGTGCGGCGACGGCATCGGTTCACGAATGTTGTGCTTTATGTGACAGCTTTTAATGCCTTCCATCATTTGATACTCAATGGGCTACATGATTTTTGGGCTTTATTGCCTGTGAATATTTATAATTTTTTGATGATTATCGGCTCGCTCTCTCTGATTTTTGTTCATAAATATGGAGAGTATTTAGCTGCGCTTTTGCTTGCGTTATTTATCATTGTTGGAAATAGCTTTGTTGTTTTTGCTTTTGGCCTTAATAGCGACTTGCAGATTTATTTTACTTTAGCTGGTGCCTTTATTTTTATGGTAGGGGTGCAAAACTATCATGTGTATTTACCTATTCTTGGTGCTGCAGTGGTTGCCCTTGTCGGCGTTTTCTTTTTTGCTCCAAGTGAAGGGCTATTGATGGTTGCTGATCAGGCCTTTAGGCAAGAGCTTGCCATTCAAGCTTATGTTAATGCGATCTTGATTAACTCCCTTTTGATATTTTATGCGCTGAGCTCACTTTATAAGGCTGAGCAGGCTTTGGCTTCTGAGTATCAACGATCTGAGAAATTATTGACGACCATTTTGCCTGTACCCATTGCAGAGCGGCTTAAAGCTGCACCTAAAGAGCGGATTGCTGATAGGGTGGAAGATGCAACTATTCTTTTTGCTGATTTGGTTGGGTTTACACGGGCGTCTCATAATGTACCGCCAGAAGATGTGGTGGCTTATTTGGATGATTTGTTCACGACGTTTGATGGGCTTTGTGAGAACTATTCGGTTGATAAAATTAAAACCATTGGTGATGGGTATTTAGCCGTTGGCGGTTTGCATGATGCAGGCGGCGCGAGAGCGATTGGCTTTTTAGCGCTTGATATGATTGAGCAGATGAATAACCGGTCTTTTCTTGGGCTTGATACTTTATCTTTGCGTATTGGTATTCACCGGGGTCCTGTGACGGCGGGGATCATTGGTGATCAGCGAATGACCTATGATGTTTGGGGGAGCTCTGTGAATTGTGCGGCTCGGCTTGAGGCACAAAGTTTGCCCTCTCGGATCCATTGTAGTGAGGCTTATATGGTTGCGGTTCAAGATACATTTCAGTTTACCAATTTGGATGTCACTGAGCTAAGAGGTGTTGGTGTGATTAATGCTGGGTATTTGTTGCGGCAGCTTTAATTATTTCTCACACACTCTGTCTCACGGGCTATTCTGTCGCTGAAGCGACAGGCCCTCCGAGGGGCGGCGCTAAGCGCCGGGCAGCTGGCGCTGCCATGTCCCATTGCCCTGATCCGATTACAAGTGGGGAACTGAAGGACGAAAAAGGGCAATGCTCCTTCTTTGTAATTCATCATGGAGGTTTTTTGTCGTTTGGTTTTAGTTTTTATCCGTTGGATCTTTGGGTAAAAATAAAACAATAAATGTTAGAGCGATGCTTAATTTAAAAATGATGGTCATCCAAAACTCCATTGAGTGAGCGTCTAGCATTTTGCCTCATCTAGTGACTAGTCACGGTTAGATGTTGTGCTTTATGGGTTTAATTTATTTGATGCTTCCGCTTTAAGATGTGTGAAAAGTCACAGATTGACCATTTTGAATAAAAAACCGACCTCTTTATTTGAGGTCGGCGTTTTAGTTTTTTTGTTGTGTTATTAGGCCTTAGTAGTAGTCGTAATATCTGCCATTGCACCATTTACCTACTTTTACCCAACGTTTGATTTTGCGTCCTTTCCGCGGGCTCCAAACCCAGATTTTGCGATATTTTGGTTTGCAGCGGTAACCATAATTATGACCATAAAAATGTGGCTTATATAAATGGCGGTGGATGAAGTGGTGGCGAAGTTTATGTTTTTTCCAACCAGCACTTGCGTCTGTTGTTGATGTGCCAAGAGCTGTGAGGCTAATGGCTGCGATGGCACAAGCTGTGACCATTGTTTTCTTTAGTGTGTTCATTTTTTCTCTCCATTTTAATTTACTTAATTTCATGTTTAAGGCGGGGTGTTCCGCCTTTCATGAGATTAAATTTAACTATGGAGAGATCAGAAAGATGTGATTTTTATCACATTGCAAAAGTTGACTATGAAAGTGTTGTAATTGTTGGTTTTGTGAAGGAATGACATTTTTTATTTTTTCAAATAATGTCACGGTTATGTGAACTGCACTTTTCTTTTTGGGTTTATTTCCTATCTTAATAGAAATGATTGAAGGACCAGATGATGTATCCTGTCTTTCCCCTCAAGCCTTCCTACATTATTTGGATTTTTTGATTATTTTCATGGTGGAAACTCCGAGCACTATTTAAGTGCTCGGAGTTTTTTATTTTGCTAATCTTCTAACTTAGTTTCGAAAGAGCAATGTCTTTTAAAGTGACCAAGTCTAATTTACCAGTGCCTAAAACAGGGATGGATTGGTTTGAATGGATTGTTTTTGGGATGGCGAGTTCTGTTAGGCCATCTTCTTTGGCTTTGGCCATAAGCTCACTGCGCTCCAAAGTTTTTATATCTGTAAGAAGAATGATTTGTTCTCCTTTTTTCGGACATGGCAGAGCGACGACACCGTGCATATTTTCTGGCCAGTGTCTTGTGAGAAATTGTTCCACCATGGTGAGGGAAACCATTTCGCCAGCGATTTTTGCAAAGCGTTTGGCGCGGCCTTTGATGGTGATGTAACCTTCTTCATCCAAATCCACGATGTCACCTGTGTCGTACCAACCGTTTTCAGGTGGGTTAATGACACCTGGGTTATCATGAAACATATAACCTTTCATGATGTTTGGCCCAGAGACAAGCAGGCGGCCACCATCATCAATACCGGGGACGGCTTCTAACTTATATTTCACGCCCGGCATGAAACGGCCGACGGTGCCTGGTTTGCACTCCATGGCGGTGTTGAATGAGAGCACAGGTGATGTTTCTGTTGCGCCGTAGCCTTCAAAGATGCGGATACCAAATTTATCTGACCAAAGCGTTCTGGTCTCTTTTGAGAGTTTCTCAGCGCCCGCAAAGACATATCTTATGGAATAAAAGTCATAAGGATGGGCTTTGTTTGCATAGCCTTTTAAGAAGGTATCTGTGCCAAACATGATGGTTGCGTTTGTGTCATAGATCATTTCTGGCACGATGCGGTAATGCAGAGGTGAAGGATAGAGAAAGATTTTCACCCCAGATAGAAGCGGTAGCAAAGTGCCATCAGACAAACCAAAGGCATGGAATATTGGCAGGGCATTGAAGACCGTGTCTGAAGGGCTGAAGTCAACCTTAGCGCTGATTTGGTGGATGTTAGACATTATATTTTTATGGCTAAGGGCTACGCCTTTGGGTGTGCCTTCAGAGCCAGAAGTAAAGAGAATTGTGGCTGTGTCATTTGGTGAGCTTTTGTATTTCGCTGGGTTATAAGTGAGCGAAATGAGTTTTGACTTTATCAGACCGATAAGTTTGTCAGCTGTCCCGATCGT
>CAXIBI010000091.1:0-10889 GCA_964022305.1 uncultured Hyphomicrobiales bacterium
GAGACTTCGTCCAAAGGTAAGGTTATTGTGAGATAGGGGCTATTTTGGGGTAAAAAGAGGTAATTAATCGATCCAATTAGGCAATTGATCTAAATTGATCAAATCTTCGTAAGAGGGACGGGGGCGAATTACGGCATATTCATCGCCTTTAACCATGACTTCTGGGATGGTCAAACGACTATTATAGGTACCAGATTGGACTGCACCATAAGCGCCGGCTGACATGACTGCGATGAGATCATCAGGCGCAAATTCGGGCATTTGGCGATTTTCAGCTAAGAAATCACCAGTTTCACAAACCGGACCAACAACATCCATTAAAGATGCCATGTCATTATTTTTGCTTTCATCAATGGCTAAGATTTGATGATAGGCTTCATACAGCGTGGGCCGGATGAGGTCATTCATAGCGGCATCAACGATGAGAAAGTCTTTGGCTGCGCCTTTTTTCAAATAAAGGACTTTAGAGACGAGAATGCCTGCATTGCCAGCGATCAAACGGCCAGGTTCAAAAATAAGCGTGGCATCCAGATCGCCAATGGCTTTTTCAATGATTGCCGCATAGTCATTTGGATGTGGTGGATCTTGGGCGTCTTCTTCATAAGGGATGCCAAGGCCGCCGCCTAAATCGATATGAGTGATTTGGTGACCATCGGCGCGCAGGTCTTCAACTAGCTCGCGCATCAGACGGAAGGCATTATCGAACGGTGTTAAATCTGTGATTTGGCTGCCGATATGCATGTGAACGCCGTGAGGCTCTAGGCCTGGTAATTTGGCGGCGATCGCATAGATGTCTCTGGCTCTCTCAAAGGGGATGCCGAATTTGTTTTCAGCTTTACCTGTTGAGATTTTGGCATGGGTTTTTGCATCAACATCTGGGTTCACGCGTATGGCGATGCTGGCTGTTTTGCCAAGACTATCAGCGACTTCACTTAAGGTGTGGAGTTCTGGCTCTGACTCAATATTGAAACTTAAGATGTTAGCGTTTAGAGCTGCGGCCATTTCTTCTTTGGTTTTGCCCACACCAGAGAAACAAATTTTATCAGGGCTGACGCCTGCTTGAAGTGCGCGGCGAAGTTCACCTTCAGAGACGACATCCATCCCTGCGCCTTGATTGGCAAGGGTTTTGATCACTGCTTGATTGGAATTGGCTTTGATGGCGTAACAAACAAGATGATCAACATTTGCAAAGGCTTGATCAAACACTTGATAGTGACGTTCAAGTGTTGCGCTTGAATAGCAATAAAAGGGTGTTCCAACATTTTGGGCGATGGTCGTGAGAGCCACATTTTCAGCGTGGAGCACACCATTTATGTATGAAAAGTGGCGCATATTATTTTTTAATTCTGTTTAAAAGCATAAAAGAACAAGAGATGATATTTTCATCTGCTTGTTCTTTTAATTGTTTGTTTCTTTACTCACCAAGAGTGAGAACTATAAAATTTCATAAAAGGATTAGTTCAAAAGCCCGTCTAGGATGAAACCGCGGTGCGGCTTTTCTTTTTCAACACCAACAGGGGCTTCACCTTCGACTTTGGCTTCAGGTGGTGCCTCCAATGGTCCTTTCGCACCACATGCTGTGAGTGACAATGTCAGCCCAGCTAAAATAATAATAGCTTTTGCAGTGCGCAGTAACATGGTTTGATCCTCTTTTTGTTGGGCCTTCAGTTGCCCACAAAGCAACCGGCCCTACCCATATCTGTCGTTACATGTCTGTTTTAAGTTACAATCACCATGTAAACTATCATATTTGGTGTCGAACTTACCTTGCTTAGGCTTGTTTTTCCAGTGATTTTATCCACTTCTTCGCCATTTTTCGAACCTCTGTGGGCGCTGTGCCACCATAGGATTTGCGACTTTTCACCGAATTTTCAACTGAAAGGACGTTGAAAATGTCTTTTGTGATTTTTGGCTCAACGGATTGCATGTCATTTAAGGTTAATTCATGCAAGCGCAGATTTTGCTTTTCAGCGAGCGCTACAATACTACCCGTGACATGATGGGCGTCTCTGAAGGGGAGATTAATCACGCGCACTAACCAATCTGCGATGTCTGTTGCCGTTGAGAAGCCACCGCCAGCGGACGCAGCCATTTTTTCTTTATTGGGGTGCATATCCTCGATCATGCCAGTGAGGGCTGCTAATGCCAGAGAATAGTTATCCAATGCATCAAAGGCCATTTCCTTGTCTTCTTGCATATCTTTTGAATAAGCAAGAGGCAGGCCTTTCATCACCATAGAAAGACCATTGAAGGCACCAATGATGCGGCCGACTTTTGCGCGGATGAGCTCTGCGGCGTCAGGATTGCGCTTTTGCGGCATGATGGATGAGCCGGTTGTAAAGCTATCTGACAGCTTGATAAAATTAAACTCTGCTGATGACCAAATCACCAGCTCTTCTGCAAAGCGAGAGAGGTGGATGGCGCTAATTGAGGCTGCACTTAAGGTTTCCAAGATAAAATCTCTGTCAGCTACGCTATCAAGCGAATTGGCTGTTGGGCGATCAAACCCTAAAGCTTTAGCTGTCATTTTCCGATCAATTGGGAATGATGTACCAGCAAGTGCCGCTGAGCCTAAGGGACATTCGTTTAATCTTTTTCTTGCATCTTTAAAGCGTGTCACATCACGGCCCAGCATTTCAACATAAGCCAGGCAGTGGTGACCAAAAGTGACAGGCTGTGCTGTTTGCAAATGTGTGTAGCCAGGCATGACCACATCTGCATGCTCTTCAGCCTTTTTAGCCAATGCTAACTGGAGCGTGGTCAATTGGTTTAGAAAATGATCAATTGTGTCTCTGACATAGAGTTTAAAGTCTGTTGCGACCTGGTCATTTCGCGACCGTGCCGTGTGAAGGCGGCCAGCTGCATCACCGATGAGCTCTCTAAGACGTGATTCGACATTCATATGAATGTCTTCTAACTGACGAGAGAAGGTGAATTGGTCGTTCTCAATTTCTTGTTTGACTTGTTTCAACCCGCTGATGATTTTTTTGCCATCAGCTTTGGTGAGGATGCCTGCATCGACCAACATTTCAGCGTGAGCAATAGAGCCGGTTATGTCTTGATTATAGAGGCGCTTGTCATATCCGATGGAGGCGTTGATTTCTTCCATGATTTCAGACGGACCTGAGGCAAAGCGTCCGCCCCACATTTTATTTGTCATCCAGGTTGGCCTTCTTTATTGATTCTGTTTCAAAACTTTAGTTTATAGAGTTAAAATTTATGTATATACCCGTAGCATTACCATTTTGAGGACCGTTTTATGAGACTTACAATCCTTACAGCCATTATCGCGACAGTTGTTGGCTTTGTTGCTGTATATGCGAGTTTGACCCTTAGTGGCAATGGAGAAAAGATATCTGATGCCACAAATCAGGAAAAATATCAAAAAATGCAGGGTGAGAGGCTGCGAGCCTTTATTTTTCATAAAGAACCTAAAGAAATTGAAGATTTTAAATTTCAGGATGCGTTTGGAAATACCAAGTCTCTCTCTGATTGGAAGGGGAAGGTTGTACTCATTAACCTTTGGGCGACCTGGTGTGCTCCTTGCCGGGAAGAAATGCCGTCTTTGGATAATTTGAAAAAGCATTTTTCTACAGAAAAATTTGATGTTGTTACCATTTCTATGGACAGAGGTGGTGTTTCAAAGCCACGGAAATTTTTCGATGAAGAGCGTATTAAGTATCTTGAGCTCTATATAGACCCTACAACGCGGTTGATGTTTAAGATGAAAGCGGTGGGGTTGCCAGCTACGATTTTACTCGATCCTGAGGGCCGTGAGATTGGCCGTATGGCAGGGCCGGCACAATGGGACAGCGACCGGGCAATTGAGATTGTTCAGAAAGCATTAGCACAAAAGACATGATCAGTTTTTCTTTACTTTTTAGTAAGATAACTGATTAAACTTTAGGCAATTGTTTAACTTTGTTTACACTTCATTAGCTATGTGAGCCGTATCCTTATTCCTAAATTGATTCATGGTTTGGGGATTCTTGTTAATGGCAAATAAATTTATGGAAATGAAGCTGGCTTATAAAATACCAGCTCTTATTGTGCTCAGTGCACTGGTTGTTGGGATTTCTGTTGGCGTTTTGAGTTTCATTTCTGCGAAAGATTTTGGAACTGACTTAATCGTTAAGCAGAAATCGGCAGTGCTCGATGGTAAAAAAATCAAGTTAGAAATGTTTCTCAAAGGCATTGAGAAAGATTTAAGTTTTACTGCAGGCAATAGTTTTACAGTTGAAGCTTTTAAAGCTTTTAGTGCAGCATATTCTGAATTTTCTAATCCCCTCAATGATTTACAATCAGCTTATATAACTGACAATCAATATCCAAGTGGTGAGAAAGACAAGCTCAATTTTGCTGGTACAAATACCACTTATGACACTGTACATGCCAAGTATCATCCCTGGTATCGTGAGAAGCTTAAAGTGATGGGGTATTATGATATCTTTTTCTTCGATCTTGAGGGGAATGTTATCTATAGCGTGTTTAAAGAAGCTGACTATGCGACGAATGTGATTAATGGGCAGTGGAAATCATCTGATCTGGCTACAATTTTCCAAGCTTCGGCGAAAGCTTCAGATAATTCAGCAATTCATATCACCGATTTTAAAGCTTATGGTCCGTCTGCTAACGCACCTGCGAGCTTTGTTTCTATTCCGATTATGGATAATGGGCAAAAAATTGGTGTTTTAGCGTATCAGCTGCCAACAGCGAGCTACAAAGATATCATCTCAAAAGATGTTAACCTTGGTAAAACGGGTGAAATTCTTGTTATTGGCGAAGATTATAAATTCCGTAATGATTCAAAATACACCGAAGTTTATGATGTGTTTAAAACTGAGGTGAAAAACCAAGCGATTACTGATGCTCTTTCAGGCAAGGATGGCTATGGTTATTATGAGAATTATCGTAATTTGAAGCTCATTTTTTTAGCTACGCCGTTTCAATATAAAGAAATCAACTGGGCTTTGGTTGCTGTTCAATCTTATGATGAAGTGAAGGGCCCTATTTATTCCATGGGCACGCAAATAGCATTGGTTGTGTTCGGTTTACTTGCTGCTTTAGCTTTTGGTGGTTTTTATCTGGGAAGACAAACGACTAAGCCGATTTCTGATTTAGTGGAAGAAACCCAGAAAATAGCTGATGGTGACACAAGTGTTTTGATTGAAGGTCGGAACCGTGCTGATGAAATTGGTGAATTAAGCCAGGCTGTGAACGTCTTTAGGGAAAACCTAATTGCGAATAGAGAGCTGGAAGAAGAGGCGCGTAAAAAGCAAATCTTAGAGCAAAAACGTGGTCAGCATTTAGAGCAAGTCATCGGTGATTTCAGGCAAGTGATGGTTGATGTTGTTGATAATGTGGTGAGTGAAGCTGATAAAATGAAAGAAAGCGCTGTGACTCTTGGTCGGGCTTCTTCCTCAGCTGAAAATGAAACTGAAATGGTTCTTGCTTCTTCATCAGATGCGACACGTAATGTGCAAGATGTTGCAAGTGTTGCGGAAGAGCTTTCTTCAGCTATTCGTGAGATTGCACAACAGACCAATAAAGCGAATGAAAATGTGAGAAGTGCGGCTGATGTGGCTGCGAAAACAGAGCAAAATGTTAAGGGACTTTCGGACGCCGCTGGTAAGATCGGTGAAGTTGTCTCACTCATTAGTGAAATCGCTGAGCAAACAAACCTTCTAGCGTTGAATGCTACAATTGAGGCTGCAAGGGCTGGTGATGCTGGCAAGGGGTTTGCGGTTGTTGCAGCTGAAGTGAAGCAACTCTCTGAACAAACGGCTAATGCTACTGAAGAAATTACATCTCAGATTAATGCCATCCAGCAGTCAACGGATGTAACAGTTGCTTCTATTTCTGATATCTCGACTTCTGTTTCTGAAATGCAACAAGTGACGGCAACGATTTCAGCAGCTGTTGAGCAGCAAGATGCAGCAACGCAAGATATTGCTTCTAGCATCTCGCTTGCGTCAGATGGAAGTATCAAAGCTTCTGAGGGTGTTTCATCTGTTGCCAATTCAATTAAAGAAACAGCCCATGAAGCAGATACTGTTCAAAATGTTTCTGAGCGTTTGGGGGATGTGACTGAGCGTCTCTCGCAATCAGTTAATCAATTCCTTGAAAATGTATCTCAAGATGTTGAGGTGGATGAGAACTCAGATTTACGCACAGGAACGTAAGAGTAATATACTCACATCATAAAACGTAAATTAACCCAGGCTTTTGTTAAGATCATTAGAGCCTGGGTTTTTATTTGTTCTTTGAGAGAAGGAATACGGCTTCACGCCCTAATAGATTATGGATGAAGAAGGGGATATCGTTACTTAATTCTTTGCCAGAACCATTGATTGAGATGGCTTCTTCAATGTTTGCGTTGACGGTTTTGCAAAGGGACGCGAAATCCTTAACTGTGCAAAAATGAATGTTGGGTGTGTCGTACCATTGCTCGGGTAATTTATCTGTCACCGGCATCCGGCCAAAAGCCATGATTTGCCAGCGGATTTTCCAGTGCCCAAAATTGGGAAATGAGACGATGGCATAATCGGCTATTCGCAAAAGTTGCTCGAGCACGAGTTTAGGGTTTTTGGTTGCCTGGATGGTTAAGCTTAAGACAGCGTAGTCAAAGCTTTTATCCGGGTAATTTACCAAGTCGCTGTCAGCGTCTCCTTGAATGACACTGAGGCCTTTGGCCACAGCGTGGTTCACATTCTTTTGGCTGATTTCTATACCGCGTCCATCGATATTTTTTTCTGTCCGGAGTAATTCAAGTAGAGCGCCATCACCGCAGCCAATGTCTAGCACGCGAGCATTGGGGCTGATCATTGATTTGATGATCAGGTGGTCGTGTCTGTTGGCCTTCGGTGTGTTTGTTGTTAATTGATTATTGCTCACGATATTTCCTTATGATTATCGCTTTCGCTGAGGCCTTTTTGTTTGGCGGCGGCGCTGATAAAGCCTTCAATCGCTGAGAACATTTCTGGTTCGTTGAGCAGGAAGGCGTCATGGCCTTTATCTGACTCTATATCAACAAATGAGACATTGGCAGCGTTCGCTGTAAGGGCGTGAACGATTTGCCGGCTTTCTCTGGTTGGGAATAGCCAATCAGAGGTAAATGAGACGACACAAAATCTGGTTTGTGTATCTTTAAAAGCGCCAGCTAAAACACCATCATGCTCGGCAAAGAGGTCAAAATAATCCATGGCTCTGGTGATGTAGAGATATGAATTGGCGTCGAAGCGATCTACGAAGCGAAAGCCCTGGTGGCGCAGATAACTCTCTACTTGAAAGTCTGCGTCAAAACCAAAAGTGATTTTCTCACGCTCTTGCAAGTTACGGCCAAATTTTGAGTGCAAGGCTTCATCAGAGAGATAGGTGATGTGGGCAGCCATACGGGCCACAGCGAGGCCTTTGCGTGGGTTGGTGCTTTCTTCTAAATAGCGGCCGCTCTTCCATTCTGGGTCAGCCATAACCGCTTGGCGGCCGACCTCATGAAAGGCAATGTTTTGACTTGAATGGCGGGCTGCTGTTGCAATTGGAATAGCTGAGAAAACGCGCGATGAATATTTGGACGCCCATTGCAGCACTTGCATACCGCCCATTGAGCCACCAATGACAGAGAAGAGTTGGTCGATGCCGAGCTTGTCTATCAGGTGAACTTGGGCGTTGACCATATCGCCAATGGTGATGACGGGGAAATCAAGCCCGTAGGTTTTGCCTGTTTCTGGGTTGATTGAGGCGGGCCCCGTTGAGCCCATGCAACCACCAATGACGTTGGTGCAGATGACGAAATATTTATCTGTATCAATGGGTTTGCCTGGCCCCACCAATGTTTCCCACCAGCCTTCTTTGCCGGTTACAGGATGGGTGCTGGCGACATATTGATCACCTGTTAGGGCATGACAAACAAGAATAGCGTTGCTTTTGTCAGCATTTAAGGTGCCATAGCTTTCATAGGCAATGGTGAAGGGCGAGAGGGTTGCTCCTGACTCTAATTTTAGCTCTGTGTTCTCAAATGTGATGTTTTGAGACGGCGAGCCGTGCCTAGTTTGTGCTTTATCAGTGAGATCGTTTGAATGATCCGGACTGTTCTGGTGGTTTGTCATACGATCTTTCGTTGAAATGGCGTTTGCCTTATTCCTGTGTTCTTTTATACCCGCGGGAATTAAATTTCATGACCTATAAATCATAAGTTAAGTGATATACTTAACTAAGTTATTTAAAGTTAGCCCCCTTATTTACGATATTTTTTTATGAAGATCATTAATTTTATCGGTCTTTCATTCGCTTTGATAAAAAATTTAGTGCAGGTTAGGCGCATGACCTATTAATTTCATGAGTTTCTGTTGCTCAAAAGCGGTTTAGATACTAGAAAAACAAGTGCAAGTGGGGCCTTTCCCCAGTAAGCTTGTTTTTTGCTGTAGATGAACCGCTTTTGAGCAACCCTTTTAAGGGCGCGGCTCTTTTTTGCGCCTGTTTGCAAAACCCACTTGACCATAGCTCAGGCTATGCTCTGCGTGGGTTTCACAAACATTCATCAAAAAAGCGACACGCGCAGAAACCTATGAAATTAATAGGTCATGCGCCTAGTCAAATTCGCTTAAACCTTGCTTTAATTGATCTAAAAACGGAAAAAACAGATGAGCTCTCAATTAACACCCCGAAAGACCATTCTTGATATTTCGCCTTATGTGCCAGGGAAATCAAGTGCTGGGGATCATAAAAAAATAATAAAGCTTTCTTCTAATGAAACGCCGCTGGGCCCGAGCCCTGAAGCGCTTGCGCGTTATTCTGAGTGCTCATCAAAATTATTTCGTTATCCGGATGGGGCGGCTCATGAGCTGCGCTCAGCGATTGCCAAGCAATATGGGCTGGATGAGACCCGTATTATTTGCGGCGCTGGGTCTGATGAATTACTCAATTTAATCGCGCAAGCTTATTTGCAAGAAGGCGATGAGGCGATTTACACTGAGCATGGGTTCTTGGTTTACAAAATCGCTATACAAGCGGCAGGCGCTCAGCCTGTTGTGGCGAAAGAGATTAATTTAACGGCCAATGTTGATGAGATTTTAAAAGTGGTGACGCCAAGGACGAAGTTGGTGTTTATTGCGAACCCGAATAATCCGACAGGAACTTATTTGCCTCACGATGAAGTCAAGCGTCTTCGTGCTGAGCTGCCTGCCCATGTGGGTTTGGTGCTTGATGGGGCTTATGCTGAATATGTGCGCCGTAATGATTATGAAGCCGGACTTGAGATGGTGGCCATCACTGAAAATACGATCATGACACGGACGTTTTCTAAAATTTATGGGTTAGCTGCGCTCAGGATTGGTTGGGCGTTTGCTTCAGCTGATATTATTGATGTTCTTAATCGCATTAGAGGACCGTTTAATCTATCCTCACCAGCGCTTGCTGCAGGAGCGACAGCTATGGCGGATGGTGCGCATATTGAGCGTTCAGTTGATCATAATGATAAGTGGCTCTCTTGGATGAGTGAAGAGCTGAATGTTTTGGGTCTTAAGGTGACGCCATCAGTGGCTAACTTTATTCTTGTTAGCTTTGATGAAACGGGCGCGAAGACAGCCGCCAATGCGGATGCGCATTTGATTAATGATGGGATCATTGTGCGCCGTATGGAGAGCTATGGTTTGCCGCATAGTTTGCGGATTACGATTGGTACTGAGGCTGAGAATAGGGCTGTGGTTGAAAGCTTATCACGATTTGTGGAACAGGCAGGCTAAGAGATGAAGGTTTTTGATACAGTCGCCATTATCGGGCTTGGGCTGATTGGTTCATCGCTTACGCGAGCGATCCAGGCGAAGGGATTAGCTGGCAAAGTTTTGGGGTTTGATGGCTCTGATGCTGTTCGCAAAGAAGCGTGTGCCATTGAAGGTTTTGGTGCAGAGATAACTGATACGTTAGAAGAGGCTGTGTCCTCGGCTGATTTGGTAATCATGGCTGTGCCTGTGGGGGCTGTTGGTTCGCTCTCTGCTGAGCTTTGCCCTTTGATGAAAGAGGGTGCCATCCTTTCTGATGTCGGATCGGTTAAAAAGAGCATTATAGATCATGTTCTGCCGCATTTACCTGAAGGGTGTTTCTTTGTACCGGGACATCCCGTGGCGGGAACTGAATATTCTGGTCCTAAGGCTGGTTTCTCTTCTCTTTTTGAGGGGCGGTGGTGCATTTTAACGCCGCTTCAAAACACCCCTCGCTCTGAGGTTGAAAAGGTTGTTCAGCTTTGGGAAGGGCTTGGCTCTGATGTGGAAGAGATGGATGCGGAACATCATGATATTGTGTTGGCGATCACGAGTCATATTCCGCACCTTATTGCTTACAATATTGTGGGTACGGCGGCTGACTTGGAAGAGGTGACCTCTAGCGAAGTGATTAAATATTCTGCTGGTGGCTTTCGGGATTTTACACGGATTGCAGCCTCTGACCCGGTGATGTGGCGCGATGTGTTTATGAACAATAAAGAGGCCGTTTTGGAGATGCTGGGTCGCTTTACGGAGGACTTGACGCAATTGCAACGGCATATCCGACGCGGCGATGGACAAGCGCTAGAGGATTTGTTCACGCGGACGCGGAAAATCAGGCGGTCTATTGTTGAGGCTGGTCAAGAAACTGAAAAGCCAGATTTTGGACGCTAGGTTTTATTTCTCTTAGCTATCTTGTTGGAACGGGTGTGCCGTCGCGATAATCATAGAAGCCGCGACCTGCTTTTTGGCCTGTCCAACCGGCTTCAACATATTTCACTAAAAGTGGACATGGGCGATATTTGGGGTCAGCTAAGCCTTCATAGAGTTTTTGCATGATGCCAAGGCAATTATCAAGGCCGATAAAATCTGCGAGCTCTAGGGGCCCCATAGGATGGTGCGCGCCGTAACACA
>CAXIBI010000092.1:0-10870 GCA_964022305.1 uncultured Hyphomicrobiales bacterium
GCCCAAAAGTCCCTCCCCCTTGAGTACTTTACAGTCAGATGAAAGTTATAACTTTTCTCTGAGTGCTGAGACATATAAGCAAAATGCTCCTTCTGATCTTATTGCTGTTGCTCTTTGTGATCAATTAAGTGATGGGCTCTCATTGGTTTATAGTTTCTTTGAGCCGACCTTGCAAAGCCGCAGCCTCGGCACCTATATCATTTTAGAGACCATTGATTATGCGCACTCTCTTGGTGTGCCATATGTCTATCTTGGATATTGGGTGAAGGGGTCCCCTAAGATGGATTATAAAATCAAGTTTCTCCCTCAGGACCATCTCGTTGATGGTGAGTGGGTGCCGTATAAAAATTCATAAGCTGGTTTTTGCTGCCAGAGACCCAAAAGGTTTGTTGATATCCTATGGATAATCTTTAAGTTTTTTCCTCTCTCACTTCTTTTAACTTTTCCCTCCTTTTGAGATTTATTAAAGTCAGCATACGTTTCTCTCTTGGCGTTGAGGTTGGCAATGTCTTGGCTTTTTATGTACTTAAAAAAATTGAAATTAAATCGTCTTTTACAAAAGGTATGCTCCTTGCCTTTACGTTTGAAGATTTGTTCTTACGTTTTAATTTTTCTATTTGCTCTGCCTCTGCCGCTTAACGCCAAGAATTCGTTAAATGGGTTAGCGCTTGATGAAAAGACAACGACCCTTCTCATAGCTGATAAAAATGGTCGCCTTTCTTCGAACGCAAACATAGCTTTGTTTAAGAGCTATGGTTATCAGGCTCATGCAGTGCCTGTTTGTGCTACAGGCAAAGATATTGACTGCCTTATAAAGTTTGCAAAAAAGCACAAAGCTCAGTCGCCGCAAAATAATTTGTTATTTCTAACGACTGCTCCTCATACGAGTACGATACTTAAGCTTTATCACTCTGATGTAGCGCCGCGTTTATTTTCCGGTGTTGTTTTATTTCGTGCCTCAGCTATTGCCCAGGAAAGCTTTCCTCCTGCAATAAAAGCTGGTCCGCCTTTTCTATTGATTGCCAGGGAAGCTGATGACAAAGCGACCATTCAAAATGCTCGTTTCTTTGCAGATAAAATGCGCGAAAGTGGGATTTTCAGTTGGCTCGTGATTGATCCTGAATATGTTCCTCAAAACCTTAAGACACCACCTATTGTGAGCTTTATTGATTATTTTATTGGTTCAAAAAGAGTGCCGCCACCACTTGCTAAATCTTATCGTGGAGGTGCTTATTGGCAAATGCCTCCCTTTTCCCATAAAGAATTTTACAAGCACACAGACTTTATAAGCACTCAAACGGTGGATGAAAAATTAAAAAAAGAACTCGAGCACTATTTTGTGCTTGCTCCAAAAATGCTTCGCCAATGGCCGCTTAAAACTTATCAAGCCTTTGACCTGCTTGCATATCGAGATAGTCATCCCAAATTGAAGAGGAAGGGTTACCTGACGACACGGAACAAAATTGGGCAATTTCTCTCTCTCGATCTTGAGAAATATGCGCCTTACAAACCCGTTATTGTGATTGGGATTGACCATGAGACCAATTTGTTTCGGCTCAACTGGTTCTTTAAAACCAAAGCACAATATAGTTGGCTACCAGCTGAAAAAAGGCCTGAGATTTCTGTGAACCCGCTTGGTGCTTTTATCTATTTTCAAAAAACCTTGCCAACAGAGCTCAAAGTCGCTTTTTCAATTAGGTCGAAGCTCAGTTTTGATGCGCTTGAATTTGTAGATGAAGACCCCTTAAAAGCACTCTCAAACTATTCAACCCAAGTGCAAGAAATCATCACCTTTAGAAACCACTGCATTAATTGCCATGAACTTGATGGTATTGGTGGTAAAGCTCACCATATCGTTGCTTCAAGCGGAGAGAAACAAGGGGGTAATGCGCTCCCCTTGCGCAGCTATTCAAAAGATGTGTTAGAGGCTTTTTTGTATGACCAGGATCGTGTTGCCCAAATCATCGGGGTTTCTCCTAATCATGTTTCAGATTTGCAGGCAAAAGCTCTTATGAAGTTGCTTAACAAGACGGACTAAGAGGTTTTAACAAGCTTTTCCCTTTCCGCATCCCAGCGCCAAAGTGGTTTACCCTGCATCAGATTAACCCCACCAAACCATTGATTTAGCTCAATTAAACCAATAACATCTTTCTTGCCCGCCATCACTTCTTGGCCAAGTTCTGTGAGGGATAGCTCTTGTGCTTTAAATTCCGACATTTCAATTTTATCGTCAGGAGGACTTAGAAAGTTGCCGTTTGGAGAACAGATTAAGAGAGGGTGCTCCCCATTGCATAAACGACTGATTTCTCTGAAATGTGTCCAGTCCCCCATAAAGAACACAGTTTCTGAATTCATAAATTCATGGAAGTTTTGTCCCGGTTTTGTGACACCTTTACTGACGAGTTCTAAAATTTTATTTTGTGTTTTATTCAAGCCATTCTTTGTAGATGGATATTCTTCCAGATGACGTTTCAAAGCCGCTTTCAAAAAGGGGAGTGATGATAAATCAGAGTGAATAAAACTCTCCAGGTCGGTTGGATCAGATGAGCAGAACGCTTGCCAACCAGATTGTGCCGTTTTTAATTGAAGGGGTGTGACTTCGGATTTCAGAGGCAAGAGCGTTGCTATTTGCTCTGGTGTTAATTGCCCTAATCCTCTGAAAGGCTCGATCCCCTCAAACTGGTTGATACAAATTAGAGATAGTTTTGTGCTCTCCAATTCTTGAGCTGCAAAGAAATTTAAGATTTGTAGAATTTGTAATTGATCGAGAACATCATGCTCGAACCAGAGGACCACTTCATCATAGTTTTTAAAAGACTTTAGTTTTTCATCTCTGGCTTGGAAATCTTTCTCAACTTCACTTAAAGGCATATTTGGGCCAGAGAAGAATTGAGCTCTTAATTTAGAATGCTCTTCCAAACTCAAGCCTGATGGGAACGGACCTGATTGCATGGTATCTTGCCAGGGGAGAACTTCTCCTTGGATATCTGAAGCTTTTAATAAATTCCCCGCACCGTCACCATTGGTAATATTCAATATATTGCTGTGCATGAGTGGTGGGCTTTCTCTAGTTATAAGGAACTGCAATAGGCGTTTGCCTGCCTCTTAGCTTTATAACGCCTAAGTGTTTTTCCTATGGCATAGCGCGCAAAAATGAGCGGTGACTTTCTCATCATATTATGACGACTTAGAATTTCGGCTTTTTCATCTTCAGCACTATCAGACTTATGTGAATTTGCTTCAATAGTTTCGCCGATAAAATTGGCTAGATTATAGTCTTCCATCACACGGCGGCGTGCTTCTATGAGGGCGGGAAAGCGCTTTTCAAACTCGTTATTTTCGATCGCTTGCTTTATGATTTTTGATGCCCCCACAGGATCTCGCATATCAATGGAAATATAGCTCTCTTTTGGGAAATAGTCGCTTAAATTTGTGCAGCCTGCATAAAAGGGCAGACTTAAGCCTAAAAAGCTATCTGATAGTTTTTCTGTCCAGTGGTCTGGGCCGACATGATTTTCTATGGCGATGTGATACGAGTAAGGATCTATTGCTTCTGATTTATGCTCAACAAATTGGTGACCTTTGCCGAAAAACGCAAGCTCAGGCAAATGAGGTTTTACTTTTTCTAAAAACTCATAGCGTAGCCCATGCAAGGTATGGGTCATGGCTTTGGGGGATGAGAAGGTTGAGATTATGCCTGTTTTATCTTCAATACTTGGCTGCCTCAAAGCATGATCGGTTGGGCCGTAATACCATCTGCCAACAGGGGGCACAACATGGCTTGAGGGGTGCTTTAAGTTTTCCTCTTCGTGGCTTGTAAAGACGTGTGCGAATTGATTGATATAATCTTGGCCATAATATTTTATTGATGATGGCTCATAAGTGATGAGGATGGTGTTGGCCTTGGGGCACCTTAAACTTTCTGTTCTTAAGGGGAGCTTTTCATCCCCTTTGCGCGGCAAGTCATCATAGACTACAAACCAGTCATAGTCTCTTGCTTCAGGATCGAAGATATATTCATGATTTGGATATTTGTTGGGAAGCAGAGTGAAATGGCCCTGATCAAATTGGTTCTTGGTGACAAATTTGATTTTAACTGGTTTGGACATTTATCTTTGTTACTCTCTGACCATTCTTTTAAAGCTAAGGCCCGCTCTTCATTTCAAGCGTCGCTCTCACCTTTTACCAGATCACAATACACAGAGAAAAAGGGAACGTAAACTGCTATTACGCCCCCTCTTCTTTATCAATCAAAATCAACATAAATTATTGATTTTTATGGTTTATTTTGGAGAAAACTTGTTTGTTTTCGGGAAACCTTTTGGTGGCATACGCCCCGCTGAGGCTCTTGCGCCTTGCCATTCCATCAAGCCATCAGCTTTGCAATTGCGCCCGGCGCTATCGATCCAGGTGAGGCCTTCTTTTTTATGGAAGGTCTTGATATCAGAGAGGCCACCATCTTTATATTTCTGTAAGCGGACGCCTTTGCCTCTGGTCATCTCATTGAGCTCAGATAGCGGGAAGACGATCATCTTGCGGTTCTCACCGATAACAGCCACCATGTCACCATCAACAATGGAACAGCTGACGGCTTCGTCAGGTTCTTTCACGTTGAGGACCTGCTTGCCTTTTCTTGTGCCTGCGATCACATCATCCTCGCCAACGATGAAACCATTACCTTGATGAGAGGCGACCAAACGCTTGCGACCAGCTGTATAGATAAAGCCCGTGACGATATCGCTTGTTGCTTCCAAGTCAATCATGATCCGAACTGGCTCACCATGGCCGCGGCCGCCTGGGAGTTTATCAACACCTAGGGTGAAGAACTTACCGTTGGTGGCAAATAGAACCAGCTTGTCTGTCGTCATTGCTTGAACCGCGAACTTTAACTCATCGCCCGCTTTATAGGTAACTTTAGAGAGATCATCCTGATGACCTTTCAAGGCGCGGACCCAACCCTTTTGCGACACAACAACCGTGACCGGTTCTTTCTCGATCATGGCTTCGTCTAGATCGATATCGATTTCAACGGCATCTTCAAAGTTTGAGCGGCGTTTGCCCATTTCTGTCTTCTTGCCGAACTTGCCCTTCGTGTCTTTGATTTCTTCTGAAATACGTTTCCACTGTAGGTCATCAGAGGCTAGAAGCGCTTTTAAGTCTTTTAGTTCTTTGGAGAGCTCTTTATGCTCGGTTTTGATTTCCATTTCTTCAAGCTTGCGAAGAGCGCGCAATCTCATGTTCAAAATGGCTTCAGCTTGCACATCTGAGAGCTTGAAGGTTTTCATCAATTCCGCTTTGGGGTCATCTTCTTCACGAACGATGCGGATGACTTCATCGAGGTTCAGATAGGCGATCAAATAGCCATCCAAGATTTCCAAGCGATGCTCGATCTTACCCTTGCGGAAGTTAGAGCGGCGGACAAGCACTTCTTTTCTGTGCTCTAGCCATTCCGTGAGAACGCCTTTCAAGCCCAACACATTTGGAATTTGCCCTTTTGAGAGCACATTCATATTAAGTGAAATTCTATTCTCTAAGTCTGTTGTTTTAAACAGCGTTTCCATTAAGACAACCGGGTCAACAGAGCGGTTCTTTGGCTCTAGGACAACGCGGATATCTTCGGCGCTTTCATCACGAATATCAGCTAGCAGCGGCAGTTTTTTCATCTGCATCAGCTCAGCGATTTTTTCAATTAGCCGAGATTTCTGCACCTGATACGGGATCTCTGTGATCACGATCTGATAATTGCCCCTAGAGGTCTCTTCTTTTTCCCATTTGGCACGCACTCTAAAGCCGCCGCGGCCGGTCTCGTAAGCCTCGATAATGGCATCTTGTTTTTCAACAATCACGCCGCCGGTTGGGAAGTCTGGCCCGGGGACAAGCTCAACGAGTTTCTTCGTTGACGCATTTGGGAATTTAATGAGGTGCAGCGCCGCATTACAAAGCTCTTCCACATTATGAGGTGGGATGTTGGTTGCCATGCCGACCGCGATACCCGATGAGCCATTGGCCAGCAAATTAGGGAAGCTGGCGGGGAGAACCACCGGCTCTTCTTCTTGCCCGTCATAGGTTTCTCTGAAATCAACGGTGTCTTCTTTAATGCCATCCAAGAGCGCCATGGCCATTTCGGTCATTTTGGCCTCTGTATAACGCATAGCAGCGGCGTTATCGCCATCGACATTACCAAAGTTGCCCTGGCCTTCTACCAGTGTATATCTCACTGAGAAAGTCTGCGCTAAGCGCACCATGGCGTCATAAATCGCCTGATCACCGTGGGGGTGGAATTTACCCATCACGTCACCCACAACGCGGGCACATTTCTTATACCCGCCCTCTGGGTCCAATCTGAGCTGCTGCATGGCGTATAATAGCCGTCTGTGCACAGGTTTTAGCCCATCGCGCACATCAGGCAGGGCCCGGTGCATGATTGTGGACATGGCATAGGATAGATAGCGCTCTTCTAAAGCGGTGCGCAGTTCAATGGTCTCTGGGACTAAATCTCCGCTGGACGCATTATTGTCTTTTGTCTTTTTACTCATGGCCTCTGCATTACACCGAAATAAGATTCGGGACAATATATTTGTCTCACGGGCGATGGGCACAAGTGCCCGCCCTGCGACGCGCGGCGCAACGCGCCGGGCTACGCTGACGCTTCGCCATGTCCTACTGCCCTGAAACGGGCAGTACTCCTTCTTCGTATAGTGAGATTTACATAATTTGCCCTACGATAGCGCGTCTTAAGGGGCTAACGTGCTCTTTTGTGCGCTTTAGTTGTCCACTAGCAACCACGCTAGCCTACGTTTTCGTCTTCTGCTGGTTGAGGTGAATGAGATAGTTCAGTTTTACTTAATTGAGAAGGAATTGTAGTTTTTTTGCCACTTGTGCTGGACTAATGTGGATTATTTCAGCTTTTACAATATTATCTTTTACAAATGGATCTTCTTCTACTCTGGCTTGAATTTCTTCACGTGATACATTGTGAGCCAGGATGGCACCACCCGCATTAGGCTCAATACTACCTACTAACAAAAATACATTTTCATCCAAACCTTGTTTAATCCAATTCTTATGCCCCTCCATAAATTGAGGCGCATTTTCTTTATTTTCAGAAAATTTTAAAAACACAATATACATCCACTCGACTCCGTCTGATTTTAATTTTTAACTCTGAATTTTACTTTTCTAATTGATTTTCAATTTGTTGACTGAGCCATTCACTCATATGGTTTACTTCTTGTTTGACATAGACTTCACTTGGAAAGGCTGTTGCCATAGTCGCAACGCCTTGACTAAGAGCAAGCAAATGCATCGCCAAACTGTCAGCTTCTTTTTTAAAACCCAATTCTTTGAACTGCTTGCACAACCATTTGCGAAACAGAGTAAAGATCTGATTTGCATCTTCTTTTGATGTATGATCGAGTTTAGCAAGCTCTGTTGTAAGCGTGCCGACAGGGCAGCCGTATAGCTTTATTTTTGCGTAATTCGCGATAAGAATATGGATGAAACAGTGGATGCGATCTTTAGCGTCTTTACTTTCTTCTTCCCACTCTTTGAGCATCTTCTTGGTTCTGCTCATTCTATGCGAAATGACAGCACATAGAATGACATCCTTCGTTTTGAAGTGATGATAGAAGTTACCGCGCGAAATTTTCACTTCATCTGCAATGTCAGCAAAGGATGTGAATTCATATCCCTTTTTATAAAACAGATCGTCAGCCGCTTCGATAATCCTCTCTTTGGTCGATTGGGTCTTTTCGGCTTTTTTATTCATGTTTCTTCACATTTCATCGTTTAGGTCAATTGTCCTAAACGCTAACTTAGGACAATTGACCTAAATTGTCAAAAATAATTTGTCTCCATGTATCATATTTAATTTTTTATTTAAGGAATGGTGGAGCCAGATGGGATCGAACTGACGACCTCTTATATGCTATACAAGCGCTCTAATTACCCAAAGAAAACCGCTTTAGCTAATAAGTATAAGGCCGCTAAATTTCTTTAGCGGCCTTTTCTTTGATTCAGATGCCCACTAGGCATCCGCAAGATCATAAATTGACGTCCTATTTACAGACTGAACGCTCTACGCTCGTTTTACGAGACCTATGACAAACAGTAGGACGACGGCGCCTATTGTGGCGCTGATAATATCGGCAACAGGGAAGCCGCCTGGGATCATGCCGGCGAAGAGCCAACCGGCCACTACAGCGCCTAGAATACCCACAATAATGTTCCCTAAGACGCCAAAACCGCCTCCACGCATGATTTGTCCTGCAAGCCAGCCGGCCACAGCACCGATTGCTAAAAATATAATTAGATTAACTGGATCAATAGGCATTGGTTCTCTCCCCTTCAGAATAATTTCAATCCAAACAAAATATAGGATTTAATTGATGTTTTACAAGAGCTTCAACCTGCAAGCCATTGATATGCCTAATTATATTTTTTAAATTAATGCAAAAAACCCACCCTTCCTTAAAGGAAGAGTGGGTGGGGGATTCCTTGTTTTTTAGCGGCTTTTAAGCTGCTTTGGCGTCATTTTCACCATCAGTGTCTTTGCTCACACTATCTATAAAATCGTTGATTTCGTGAGTAATAGACTCAATTGTCTCAAAGAGCTGGTCTGAGGCTTGGTTCACTGTGTCCACCTCATTTGAAGTGACGCTCAGCTTGTCATTCACACCTGAAACATTCTCAGCCGCGCCGTTCGTGCCTTTTGAAGCCAGAACGAGAGACTGGGCGATTTCTTTTGTTGCAGAGTCTTGCTCTTCAACAGAGTGAGAAATGGCAGAGGCCAGGGTTTGGATTTCTGTCACATAGCCTGCGATGTTTCTCACTGAGTTCACTGAATTTTCAGTTGAGGCTTGAATTTCCTGAATTTGCTCAGTGATTTTCTCTGTCGCGCTGGCAGTTTGGTTGGCCAGTGTTTTCACTTCAGCCGCCACAACTGCAAAGCCGCTACCTGCTTCGCCTGCTCTCGCCGCTTCAATAGTGGCGTTTAGGGCTAGCAAGTTGGTTTGCTCAGCAATTTGCTGGATCAACTCAGTGATCGTGCCAATTTCTTGAACGGCTGTTAGCAAGGAGTTCACTTCTTGCTCGGTGTCACTTGCTGTTTCAGATGCAACACTGACAAGCTCTGTTGATTTCAATGTTTGATCAGCGATGCCTTGTACAGAGGCTGACAATTGCTCAGTCGCTGAAGCAACCGTTTGCACATTTTGCGAAGCTTCAGTTGAGAGCTCACCAGCTGTCGTTGCGCCATTGGCTGTGTCCACGACCAATGTTGACATGCGCTCAGCTGCCTGTTTCATATTTTCAGAATGTGAACTTGCGTTCGAGATAGATGAAGCAATGTTGCTTTTGAAATTCTCGATCAATTTTTCCAGGGCCTCTTGGCGCTGACGATCACGCTCTTGAGCAAGTTGCGCTTTTTCTTCCAGGGCATTCCGCTCTTTCATGTTTTGCAAGAAGACTTTCATGGCTCTGGAGATGTCGCCAATCACATCCTGGCGCTCGCTATATTGAATTTTAATCGAGGTATCACCATTTGCCAGATTTGTGATTCTGTCACTTTGGGTGTTTAGCATTTTGAGGATCGTACGTAACTGGATGAATGCAACAAAGAGCGTTCCTAAAACAGCGGCGGCAGCAATGGCGAGTAAGATATACATACTGTTTGTCAGCGCATCGACTTCTTTATCAGCTATTTTCTCTGCTTTATGTACGAAATGATCGGATAATTTTTTCATCATATCCAAACGTTTTGTTGCATTATCAAACCAGGCTGAGGCCTCAATGCCTTTAATATCCTGGCTGACAGGAAGTCTTTTTAGAATTTCACGCCAGGCATTGATATTATCGACAGCTTCACCTTTGAAAGTTTTCTTGTAATATTCCATTTGTTCAGCTGTTGCTACTTTTTTGAATTCTGATTTATAAGCCTGTTCTGTGCCAAGTAGCTTTGTATATGTTAGATAAGTTTCAAAATCGAAATCCCCTGCCTTGACTTGTTTTAGCAAAGCGTAGCCCAGCCCTCGCTCTAGACCAGCTGCTTCTTTCATTTGCACAAGTGAGAAATAGGCAATCAATTCTGTTGTAATTGCTGAAGAGGGACTGGCTTCAATGACAACAACGATCAAGTGAATGAGATGATTGATCTCTTCAGTATATTTAGCCTTAAGCTTTGGAGCCCCGAAAGTTTTTTCATCGATATTTTTACGGATGCCATCAATTTTATGGATGGCTTTGAAAATTTTCTTTAGCTCTTTAACAAGATACTTGTCATGAAGGTCTAGACTTTCGTAATGCTTATCAAAGATTTCAATAGCTTTGTCAGTTTTAGCTCGTTGAAGGTCTACTCGTTCCTGGTAGCTTTGCTCATAGTTAGAGTTGATCAAACTGACAGATTTGTCTCTTTCTTTTTGTAAATTGTAAATAATATTGCCGCTGTCCTCAACAAGCCTTGTTAGAGGTTGCATTTCAGAATTATATTTGCGTTCAATATATTTATCGTAAAGAGTGGTGCCCAAGAAAAACATAACGGCGATCATTGGAACAACAATCAACATGGCTATTTGTGCGCGGATTGTCTTCAACATTTGTTGAGCTCCTTAAAAGTTTCACTGATTTCGTTGTTTTAAAGAAATTTTTAAGGGTGACTATAATTTGCAAAGGCTGTGATTGTTTTAACTTTCATCAGCGCTACCCATAAAATGATCCATTAACTTCAATGCCATTTTAACTGTGGCCTGGCTAATGCAGAGTTAAGACTTTGCTTTTTAAACGTTAAGGGAATTTTAAGGAATGGTGGAGCCAGACGGGATCGAACCGACGACCTCTTGCATGCCATGCAAGCGCTCTCCCAACTGAGCTATGG
>CAXIBI010000093.1:0-10743 GCA_964022305.1 uncultured Hyphomicrobiales bacterium
ATAAGTCAGAACCAAACTTACAGTTTGTGGTGAAAGACACCAAAAACAAAACTTCTAAAAAGCAATGGCAATTAAAATCAATAGAAAGAGTTGGATCTTGAGATTGAAGTCTTAAGCAACTCGAGTGCTGATAAGCGCTGGGTTTACTTTGGGAGTCTCGAGTTGGATTTGCTCTTGTTCATTTTCTAAAATCTGCGCAAGTGGCATAGGTTTGCCGAATAAGTAACCTTGCCCAAAATGGCAGCCAGCTGCTTGAATAAGCAATAATTGCTCATTTGTCTCAATACCTTCAGCCGTAATCATAATATCAAGCGCGCGTCCAAGCCCGATAATTGTAGTGATAATAGCGCGAGCACGTTCTTCATTTTGAATGGTCGCAACAAATGAGCGATCAATCTTAATCTTATCAAATTCAAATTCAGAAATATAACTGAGACTAGAGTAACCTGTACCAAAATCATCCATTGCAATATGAACGCCTAGATCTTTAAGCTCTTTAAGCATAATCAAAGCGGCTTCAGTATCAGACATGAGAGCTGATTCAGTGATTTCAATTTCAAGACGTTCGGCTGGCAGGCCAGAGTCTTTAAGAGCTTTTGCAACAACTTTGGGAACATCTTGATGTTCAAACTGTACTGTTGAAACATTGACCGCAACTTTTTCATCATTCTGCCAAGTCAAAGCTTCACGGCAGGCGCGGCGCAGAACATATTCACCCACCTCAACAATCATCTTGGTTTCTTCAAGGATAGGTATAAATTCGCCAGGAGAAACCATGCCCTTCTCAGGATGATTCCATCTGAGCAAGGCTTCATAACCAATGATAGCAGCACTTCCAAGTTCAACCTGAGGCTGATAGTAAAGTTCAAATTCTTCTTTTTTCAGAGCTCTAATGAGACTTTTTTCAAGAGTTCTACGTTTCTGTAAAGCCTCGTCCATATCAGGTTCAAAAAATCTAAAGCTATTGCCGCCATCTTCTTTGGCTTTATAGAGAGCAAGCTTGGCATTTTTCAAAAGCTTTTCTGCCTTTGGTCCATTCTCATGCCCAAATGCGATGCCGATACTACCAGTACAAGTGATTTCTTCCTCAAAATGTGGAAACGGTAAGGCGATTTGTTCCAGGAAGATAAAAGCAAGCTCTGACGCTTCTTCAGGCGTGGAAACATCAGGTAAAATAATAGCAAATTCATCAGCTGACATGCGAGAAAGGGTCGCGCTTGTCGGCTTAAAACTCTGTAAGCGATTAGCAATAGTAATAAGATATTCGTCACCAACTTCATGGCCAATAATTTCATTGATTTGATTAAAGTTATCAATATCAAGTGAAAATACAGCAATGTTTTTATCTTGTGACTCAGAGGTGAGGTCAATTGTATGCTTTAAAATATTATTAAAAGTCAGACGATTGGGAAGCTCAGTGAGTTGGTCATTAAGAGCCAAAAAGCTGATTTTTTCTTGCGCTTGCGCTTTTTCTCGAAAGCGCATCCAGCCCAAATACATGACAAGCAAAATAATAGGTAAGCCAGCAATTGTCGTGAAGTAAACAGCACTTGAAACAGCGTTAGCCATCTTGGCTCCAGCGGTTGTCTGTTGAGCCTCGAGCAGGACAACCGCTAAAATATTTCCGTTTCTTGTTAAAGGGATAAAGTGCTGAGTTTGAGTGCTTTCATTATTTTCCCTAAAAGCATAAAGGGATTTACCGTTTTTAAAAACGCTATGGACAGAAGAGATGAAGTGATATGAACTTGTGAATTTCTTTAGGTCAGAGCCAGGTTTAAACTTTTTCTGCGGTAAGAAAACAGTACCTGAGGGTAAATAAACAGCAAAACTTTCCAGAGCATTTAAATAATTGTGATCATTAACATGTTCATCGAAAAAATTCTTCAATCGGGGGGCCCCAAGAAGAGGCTTGGCTATAAATTGAGGAATAGGTTTTAAATCTTTCGAATCTGAACCCGTGTGAAATTTTGACCGGCGATTATAATATTGGTCTGGCCTTGCAAAAGAGCGCGTTCTACGTGAAGAGAGCTCTATTATATCTTCGGGAAAAAATTCTCCACGAATTTGATCGGCAACAGATTTTGAAAGACTATGGGCATCTTGAATAATCAAACGATCAACAAACATGTAATGTATAGAGCCAATCGTGAACAAAGTGATCATGAAAACTGACATGATCACAGCTACGGTTGTTTTGTCCAATTGTTGAGTAAATGTCTTCAGCATTTATGGAGTTCGCTCAAATAAGTATCACCGCCCAATTCTTCGGGTCTAATTGTTCTACAATAAGGTGATTAACAAATTGGTACTCATGAGTGTTTGAAGGATTTATGGTTAATAAACCCTTAAATTTAACTGACCAGAGAGCTCTATATGGCATCGGAGCGAATACAGAGCTTAAAAAAGTTATCCCAGAGCTTTCCACAGAATTTGAGAACGAAAATTGATTGAGTGAGCTTTAAATTCGAGTGTTTTATAATAGACAAACAGAGTGTTTTTCATTCATATCCATAACTGTATGAAACCATAAATTTACGGAGCCTAATTAAGTTGCGATTTCCCCCGCATTTTCTGGATGAAATTCGAGCAAGACTAAGTGTGAGCCAGGTTGTCTCTCGCTCAGTAAAATTGCGGCGTCAGGGGCGTGAGTTCACAGGGCTTTCCCCTTTTAAGCAGGAAAAAACCCCGTCTTTCACGGTAAATGACCAAAAAGGGTTCTATCATTGTTTCGCAACAGGTGAACATGGGGACATCTTCACCTTTTTAATGAAAACACAAGGGCTTAGCTTCCCTGAAGCTGTTGAACAGCTGGCAAATGAAGCGGGCGTCCCAATGCCTCAATCTTCACCGGAAGCTATCGTAAAAGCTGAGTTAAATGACAGGTTAAGAGAAATCACTGAGATTTCAGCAAAATTTTTCGAAGACGCGCTAAACGCACCAATCGCAGAAAATGCGAGAAATTATCTAATAAAAAGGGGCTTATCTAAAGAGCAGGTAAGAGATTTTCGTCTTGGATACGCGCCAAATTCAAAAAATGCTCTAAAACAACATTTAACAGCAGCTGGATATACAGAAAAAGAAATCATTCTCTCTGGCATGGCCATCGGCGGCAATGATATCCCGGTGCCCTATGATCGGTTTCGCGATCGCATCATGTTTCCGATAGCAGATTTAAAACAAAGAGTAATCGCGTTTGGCGGACGCGCGTTGGACCCAGATCAACCGGCAAAATATCTCAATTCCCCTGAAACACCGCTCTTTCACAAGGGGCATCAAGTTTATAATGGAGCTAATGCCCGAAAAGCAGCTTATGATCTTAAATCAGTTGTTGTTACAGAAGGTTATATGGATGTGATTGCTATGGAGGGCGCTGGGTTTAAAAACACAGTCGCTCCCCTGGGAACGGCCCTCACCATTGAGCAAATTCAACTTCTCTGGCGTATGGCCAATGAGCCAATTTTGTGTTTTGACGGTGACCAAGCAGGGCAAAAAGCGGCCTTTAGAGCTGTTGAAACAGTGCTGCCACAACTAAAACCTGGATTTTCATTAAAATTTGCATTTCTCCCAGATGGTCAAGATCCAGATGACTATATTAAGAGCCAAGGCGCTGGAGAGATGAAAGCGGTCTTAGAGGCCGCAAAACCATTATCAGAGGTTCTCTGGCAAAAAGAATTCTCATCAAGCGAATGGGATACCCCTGAGCGCCGCGCCGCTTTAGAGCAAAACTTAATCTCATTGATTAATACTGTTGAAGATCAAACAGTTAGATCTCATTATTTAAGAGAAATAAAATCAAGGCTTTGGCGCGCCTTTCAAACAAAAAACGAAAGAGGAACAGGCAAGTCCAACCAACAGAACTGGCAACAAGGTCAATCTTTTACATCGAATAGAAAAACCGGGCGCCTGGGAGCTAATTTACGAAGACCAGCCTCAAATTCTTTATTATCCAGCCCATTGACCAAGGGAGATGATAAACAGAGCTCGCCACATGAAGCAGCGATGATCGTTATTTTATTAAATCATCCATGGTTGCTAGAGACCGAGGATGAACTGGTTTCAAGCCTCAAATTTGCAACAGAAGGGGCAAAAAAATTAAGAGATGCCTTGCTGGAAGCTCAATTTGTCCAAAATCCACAGAATTCTCTTGACAGCGCGGCCGTTCAGTCCCATTTAGAAAAGTTGGAACTACACTCACTGGCCGCCCAGATGAAACGCAAGTTAGCCCAAAGTGGGCCCAGATATGTCGAAGTGAACGCAACTATTAACGAAGTTCGCGAAGGATGGCATGAACTCATAGTGCGACATCATAAGGCTCAGGAGCTGAAAAGGGAGCTTGATGCAGCAGAACGCGCATTTAGGGAAGAGGATAATCAGCAAAACTTTGAAAGGTTAAAATCCTTAAGGAACACTTTAAATCAGAGCATGAATGAGGCTTTTTAACTGCAATTTAGGGCAGCACTTCATAAATTCATTGAGAAATTCATCAATTAGGGCTTGTTTGTTAATCTTTTCTAGCCGAATCAGTTTTAACTTTATCTAATTGAGAAGGGTAAAGCCTTAAATCTATTGGATAATCTGGTATTGACAGGCAAAAGGAAGGTGAGAGCGTAAAAAATCAAGGCTCATCACATGATTTCAGTGAATTAGATGTCAGAATAAAGCCATATATTCAGTTGAAAACGCAGGTGAGAAACACCAAATATAAAAGATGTATCAGATTTAGGTCTTCTCTAGTACGTGTCGCGCAAAAGTGGATACCGGTTTTGCGATATCAAAGACACGTCAAAGCATAAAGTTCGGCCCAAAGTGAACTTCAGCTTTGTCCTTAAAATTTGCCAGTTTTTCTCTTTAAGAAATTAAAAATGGCATAAAAGTATAGATTATAACAGCCGCCATGCGTCACTATCATGAGTAACCATGCGGCCTTAATTGTGTTTCGGAGCACATATATGGCGACCAGAACAACAAAGACGGCAGCTAAGAAACCAGCTGCAAAGAAATCTACAGCAGCAAAATCAACCGCTGCTAAAAAGACGGCCGCTAAGAAACCAGCGGCTAAGAAACCAGCTGCAAAAACAGCCGCTAAAAAGCCTGCAACAAGAAAAACAGCAACCGCTGCCAAAACCACCACCAAAACAAAAGTAGCAGCTAAGCCTAAAACCACATCTAGAGCTGCGGCAAAGCCAAAAACAGCCAAAAAGCCAGCTGCTAGCAAAACAAGAGCCGTAGCCACAAAAGCAAAAACAGCGACTAAAAAAGCCCCTGCCAAGGCGGCGGCAAAAACAACAACAAAGAAACCAGCTGCCAAGAAGCCTGTAGCTAAGAAAACATCTGCAAAAGCGGCCACAGCGACCAAAACGACAACAAGAAAAGCAGCTGCCCAAAAGGCACCAGCAAAAACAACCGCTAAAAAGCCAGCAGCGAAGTCAACTGCGGCCAAGAAGCCTGCTGCAAAAGCAACAGCTACAAAAACTGCGACTGCTAAAAAAGCAGCCCCAAAAGCGGCAGCAGCTAAAACCGCAGCTGAAAAATCAACAGTTTCTAAACGGACTGCAACAGCTAAAAAAGCCCCAGCAGCCAAAACAACAAAAACATCAACAAAAAAGACGGCAAAACCAAAAGTGGTAAAAGCAAGCGCAACATCAACTCAAGCAGTAAAACGTTCAGAACCAAAGAAAAAACCAGCAGCGAATAAAAAAGCTGATGACGCAAAAAGCGGTGATAGCCCGCTACTCGATTTAACAGATAGTTCAGTTAAACGGATGATTAAAACCGCTAAACAGCGCGGTTACGTCACTTACGATGAACTCAATGAAGTGATGCCTTCAGATGAAGTATCATCAGAACAAATCGAAGACACCATGTCTATGCTCTCTGATATGGGCATCAATGTTGTCGAAGAAGAAGAAGTTGATGACGCAGTAGAAGCTGCAACACCTGCTATTGCAGAGAACAACAAATCTGTTTTAAAGACAGCAACCAAAAGCGAGCCATCAGAGCGGACTGACGATCCTGTTCGCATGTATCTTCGTGAGATGGGTACAGTTGATCTTCTCTCAAGAGAAGGTGAAATCGCCATTGCCAAACGCATTGAAGCGGGGCGCGAAGCGATGATTGCTGGCCTTTGCGAAAGTCCACTAACCTTCCAGGCGATCATCATCTGGCATGATGAATTGATGGAAGGAAAAATTTTACTCCGAGACATCATTGATCTTGAAGCCACTTACGCTGGCCCAGAAGCCAAAGCACCTGGCATGATGGGTGAAAATGGCGAAGCTAATACAAATGGCGAAGCAGCCGACGTTGAGCAAAACGGACAAGCCCAAACGGCCACACCAGGTGCCGAAGATGAAGGTGAAAAACTAGATGAAAATGGTCAGCCCATCGATAGTGATGACGAAGATGATGATGATGATCTAGAAAACTCACTCTCACTTGCCGCTATGGAAGCTGAGCTAAAACCTAAAGTACTGGAAACATTTGATAATATTGCTGCCAACTATAAAAAGCTAAGAAAGCTGCAAGATACAAAGGTTGAAAAATCTCTTGATGGTGAAAAAGTCACCAAGGCTCAAACAAACAAATTCGATAAATTGAGAGAAGACATCATCAATGATGTGAAAAGTCTCTCATTAAATAATAACCGGATTGAAAGTCTGGTTGAGCAGCTTTATGCCATTAACAAAAAGCTTATTGGCTTTGAAGGGCGCTTGATGCGCTTGGGCGATAGCTATGGCATCCCGCGGATTGAGTTCTTGGAAAGCGCTCAAGGGCGTGAAATGGATCCAAACTGGATCGATGACATGGCAAGCTCTAAGAAAAAAGGCTGGGCAGCATTTGTCGAGTCAGAGCGTCCAATCATTGAAGACATCCGCTCAGAAATCCAGCTTCTGGCCACAGAAACAGGCCTTGATATTTCAGAATATCGCCGCATTGTGCGCCATGTGAAAAAAGGCGAGCGTGAAGCCCGCATTGCAAAAAAAGAAATGGTTGAAGCCAACTTGCGTTTGGTGATTTCAATCGCGAAAAAATACACCAACCGTGGCCTTCAGTTCCTTGATCTGATTCAGGAAGGTAATATCGGCTTGATGAAAGCGGTTGATAAGTTTGAATATCGCCGCGGTTATAAATTCTCAACCTATGCGACCTGGTGGATCAGACAAGCCATCACACGCTCAATCGCTGACCAAGCGCGCACCATCCGTATTCCGGTGCACATGATTGAGACCATCAATAAGATCGTTCGCACCTCTCGTCAGATGCTACACGAAATTGGCCGCGAACCAACGCCTGAAGAGTTAGCAGCAAAACTTGCCATGCCACTTGAGAAAGTGCGTAAAGTTCTCAAAATCGCAAAAGAGCCGATTTCTTTGGAAACACCAATCGGTGATGAAGAAGACAGCCACTTAGGCGATTTCATTGAAGATAAAAACGCGGTTCTGCCAATTGACGCAGCGATCCAGTCAAACTTGCGCGAAACAACAACCCGCGTGCTTGCAAGCCTAACGCCGCGTGAAGAGCGTGTTCTTCGGATGCGCTTTGGCATCGGCATGAATACGGACCACACACTAGAAGAAGTCGGCCAGCAATTCTCAGTGACAAGAGAGCGGATCAGACAAATCGAGGCCAAAGCCCTGCGCAAGCTGAAACACCCATCACGCTCACGCAAACTAAGAAGCTTCCTCGATAACTAGGGCAGCTAGCTGCTTTTGTTGGATAAAATCAAAAAAGCGCTGGGGTCACCTCAGCGCTTTTTTCATTTCACTTGCATGTTGTTTTCAAATCCATCGGTATTGCGACCTCAGACTAGCCTGTGATCCTGAGAGAATTGAAAAGTGGAATTAACCAATATTTTCAAGAAATTGTGACCCCACTTTAATGTATTTTTGTTATATGAGTGAAGTGAACTCAAACAAAATGAAATTGGAAGCCGAGGTCGCTTGAATGTTTTTCTATCTCTCAAAAATAATCTGGTTTTTCCTCCAGCCCTCAGCCTTTTGCATATTACTGGTTATCGCAGGTGTCATCCTCACAAAAAGCAGATGGGAAAATTTTGGTAGATTAATCATGAAGGTCGGCGCAATCGGTGTGCTGCTTGTTGCCTTTAGCCCGCTTGGGCGCCAGCTAATGATCCCCCTTGAAGACCGCTTTCCCTTAATTACATTTGAGGATCAGAAAAAACAAAAGATTGATGGCATCGTCGTACTTGGCGGCACAGTACACATGTATGTTTCAGATCAAAGAGGCGTGCCTTCAATTGTAAGTGGCGCCGAGCGGGTTATTGAGGCCGTTAAGTTAGCAACTCATTTTAAAGACGCCAAAATCGTCCTATCTGGGGGGCCAAACACGGTCCTTACTAATCCAACACCCGATGCAGTCATTGTAAAGCAATTGATGGTAGATATGGGAATTGATGCAAATCGCATTCTTGTGGAGGGCAAATCGCGCAATACCTGGGAAAATGCAGTGTTTGCAAAAGAACTGGCAAAACCTAAAAAAGATGAGAATTGGTTGCTGGTTACTTCTGCTTATCATATGCCCCGAGCAATGGGGACTTTCCGTCAAGCCAATTTTGATGTAAAAGCCTATCCCGTGGATTATTACACGGGTGGTGAAACATCCAGGTTTTCTCCATTTTATTATGCAATGGATGGTGTTACAATCACCGACACAGCAGCAAAAGAATGGCTCGGATTGCTTGCATACAAGCTTACAGGGCGCTCAAGCGGCTATTTTCCAAAACCTTAAGGGTTCGCGGTTGCTTTAGGGCCGGTTGCAAGTGGGCAACCTGAAGGCCCGTAAAAGGAGCCAACCTAAAGCGCCAATCAAAGAGAGCGGTTTTTAATGCGGATGTTATGTGGGCATCTAAAGCGCCACTAAAAAAGACTAAAAATACTATGCATGTGCAGCATTTTTTTAATTGTACCCTTGCATTTTACGTTAAAAACACACATATAACTGTTTGGACGACGTGCGGATGTTCCTCCGATTGCTAGTGGGCAACCGAAGAGGCCTAATTTGCCCCGGTTGCTAGTGGGCAACCTGAAGGGGTCTAATTTGCCCCGGTTGCTAGTGAGCAACCTGAAGGGACCTAAAAAAGGCATCTGAAGCACAAATTAGGTGCGGATGCTTTGTGGGCATCTGAAGCGCCAATAAAATAGTGCGGATGCTTTGTGGGCATCTGAAGCACAAATAAAAGTTATAATGATCTAGATAAAATAAGGGACGTTTTTGATGCAATTAAACATGCTCAAAGCCAAACTTCACCGTGCAACAGTGACTTTCTGTGATCTTGATTATGAAGGCTCAATCGCCATTGATCAGGACTTGTTGGAAAGCGCAGGCATTTTGCCATTTGAACAAGTCGATATTTATAATATCACCAATGGTGAACGGCTAACGACTTATGCAATCCCTGCTGAACGCGGATCAAAAGAATTTGGGCTCAATGGCGCAGCAGCACGTAAAGCTGCCAGAGGGGATGAAATTATCGTCTGCTCATATTGCTCAATGCCAGCAGAACAAGCACGTAATTACCAACCAACCGTTGTGCTGCTTGATGAAGATAATAACATCAAAAAGCCAGTTGTATCTTAAGGTCAACCAATGAGGGCGGCTTAGAAATCGAAACGCTCTTAAGTTAGATCAATAAAGCTTATAAAAAAGCCCAGAGATGACTACTTCATCTCTGGGCTTTTAATTTTAAATGTTTTGTAAATTCGTGGCTTTTAAAGCAAAAGGGATGGATAGGCTTAGTCCAGTTCCCAGCTAATAGTCACGCTCACACCAAGCTGTTTCTCACCGCCAGAAATAGGCACGGATGTCGCTTCAGCTTTGAGGCTGCGTGCCATTGGTACAGGCTGGTTACCAGCATGGTGAGCACTTTCACTAATCACCAAAACCTTGCCAAGTTTCACACCTGCAGCTTCAGAATAAAGCTCAGCTTTCCTTCTGGCCTTCGCAACAGCGTTTTTGCGGGCCGTATCCTTCAACTCATCAGCATTTGAGACATAAAATCGAATGCCATGCACTTGGTTCGCTCCTGTAGATACGACCTTATCAAGTAAGTGGCCAAGCTTTTTCACGTCTTGAACTTGAACGCGCACATTATTCGAGACGCTATAGCCTCTCACTTTAGGGGCACGGCCATCTTTAAAGTGCTGGTAGTCAGCGTGAATAGAGAAATTCGAAGTGGTTATATATTTCTCTTCCAGTCCATTGTCTTTAAGGACTGAGATAATTTGGTTCATGTTGACATTATTGAGTGTAAGGGCATCTTTCGCAGTCTCGGCTTTGCTTGATACCCCAAGAGTAATCTCAACTCTATCAGGAACAGCCCCAACGCTGGCCCGGCCTGTCATAGTGATGGTGCGTTTTGCATCATCATTTGCATATGCATTTGTCGCCCCAATAAGGGTTTGTGACATGAATAAAACTCCTAAAATTGCTCCAGAAGCAAAAAGTCTCGTAAAATTACTGCTCATATAAACCCTCATAAGTAATTTGATAAAATTTTCACCAGACTATGGAGAAACTTAACTCTAATATTGCATGAAACTTCGCTATGAGCTATAGCTTCTTCTCTCTAAGAATGAGCCGTAAAATACGGCACGATTAGGGCCAGTAGCTCAGTTGGTTAGAGCCGGCCGCTCATAACGGTCTGGTCGTAGGTTCGAGTCCTACCTGGCCCACCACTTTTCATAATACCTCCCCATTTCATTATAGCTGATATGAGTTTCTCCT
>CAXIBI010000094.1:0-10712 GCA_964022305.1 uncultured Hyphomicrobiales bacterium
ATTTGAAACGAGATACTTCGACGCTTTAAAAGAGCCAATGTCATGATGCTCATGACCATACTCATTGTCCCAGCCATAAAGGGTGTTAGACTGGCCTTTACCAACCGTGATTTTACCACCCTCTACTTCAATGAGTTTATTCGCTGGAGCGTCCTCAGTTTGTTTGCAAATATTGCCCCAAAATTCATTGGGCTTAACAAGCTCTAAGGGAAGTTCACGGATAAGGACTGAAGAGGTCTCGAGGTGAATACGTTCATGCTCGATCCCCATCATGATGATCCACATGGGGCTATCCCAAGTGATGGGAAGAGTGAAATCGACCGTCTTGATAAAGTTGTCAACGATCTCTCTGGTTTTATCGCGGTGTGCTTTGACCTCGGCGGGGCTTGGCCAATTATAATTGGCTTCATTCAGGTCATCCCATGACATTTCATCAACGCCAACGGCAAGCATAGACTCTAATTTAGGATCAGCGCGCTCAGAGATGAAGCCCGCCACATTGAGTTTATTGATAAAGAAAACAGAAGTGTGCCCATAATAAAAAATAAGCGGATGACGTAGAGAATTAGCCTTTGTGTAAAAGGCCTCATCACCATTGAGACATTCGAAGATGCTTTCATAAAGAGAGAAGCTGGTATGGAAATAGTCTAAGATTTCTTGCCGCTTGGCTTCGACGTCTCCTTCATCCAGTATGACAGTTTTTTGATTGATTGGTTGTCCATTTGGTTCATTACTGGTCGAGGTGGACGCTTCTTTCAGCATTTGACACTTCTCCATCTATTCTAACAGTTTAAAAATAACAGTTTATATAAGGTTTTATTTGGTGAATACGAGAGTAGACTTGTTCACAAAAACGTTATTAAAACTCTCCCTCTTTGCTCAGACTATAACAAGGGAAAAATGGTTCGGCCAATATTAGTTGTGTTTGTTTTTTCTGTTTACAGAATAAAAAGTCATTTTTGGTTTGAATAGTTATTCATAAAGACGTTAAAAGATATTGCTATTGATGAAAGCACTACATTGTTTTGCAATTGTGGTTCTTTCAACAAATTTTCATCGAGTTTTTTCACAAATTAATAAGGTTGGTTTTGATGGTTTCTTTGTTTGGTCTAGGCGGGCAGCCCAAACTGCGTCCGTTTAAAGTGACGGATATGATGCGTGTGTTAGATATTATCGAGCAGCATGATGAAGATGATGCTGAAGAGGCGTACCAATCTCTACAAGATGATCACGAGGGAATGTTCGTCCTCTCTAAAGGGGGAACGATTATCGGTGTCACGGGAGCGGTGGCTGACCCCCATGTTGAGGGAGTTTGCTGGCTTTCATGGACATATGTTGATGAGGCACATCAAGGCCAAGGGTTTGGGCGAATGATGTTTGATCAGTTACGGGGCATGCTCGAAGAAAGCGGTGTGCGGCGCCTTTTCATCTCAACCAGTGATTATATGGAAGATGGTGTTGATTTATATGCCAAAGCGAAAGCTTTTTATAAAGCAATGGGAGCTGAGCTTGAGTTAAAAATCAATGATTATCACGGGGATGGGGAGACAAGGTATATCTATGGATTGGATGTGCCAGTGCTTGATTTTAATGCCCCTCCAAAGCCACTGGGCAGCGATGCTCCGCAAGGTGAGCTTTATTTTAATGGCTTCATGCCTTTGCCTGAAAGTGATGGCGGTGTTGGTTTGGAATGGGTTGAGAAGGTAGAAGATGAGACTTCGTCCCCTGTTGCCTTAGAAACATTAAAAGCCCAAGCCAAACAAGAGGGCGCGCGTTTTGTTATCGCCGCTCCTCCTTCACTGTTTGAGAGAAGTGTAGAAGCTGAACTGAGAGAGGCGGGCTTTCAAAAACTTGGCAAATTAAAAGACTATTATGAAGCCAATATTGACCAGGTACATTGGGTTTGTTTCTTATAATACTCTCATGAACTTAGCGAAATTCGTCTAATATTTAAAGAATTGAGTATTCCTGTAATATAAGTTGAGTGATTGAGGTGAATATTTGTCTTAAATTGGACGTTTTTTAACTTTTCTATTTGGTTTTTATTAGTTACTAATTTTTCTAGAGCGTTCCGCCTAAAAGTGGGTACCGGTTTTAGGAATAGCGCGGCTGCTGGTGGGCAGTCTAAAGCGCTATTAAAAAAGGAACGCTAAAACAAGAATCTAGAACATTCACACGAATTTATCTAAAAGAGGAATGCTCTAGGACTTAAATTTCAGTAGTCAGATTTGGCTAACATTTCGGGGGAACTATCATGCGTTCATTGGTTACGCTTGTAGCTGTTTTATCTTTGGTTGTGAATTTAGCGGCGTGCGGATCTAGCACAACGGGGCCTGACCTAAATCAGGTTTTGCAGCGGACAGTTGCAGCGATTGCAGCACTTGAAAAAAATCTAAAAGAAAAAAATATTGAAAAAATTGAAGAACAACATATGTCGCAATTAACAGGATTTTTGCAGCATGTGATGAACCTACAACCTGCATTTTACAAATCTCAAATTGCTATGAATTTGGAAAAAGATGCGTCTTACTCTGGCTATAGTGATAGCAATGCAAATGGTAAGGTAGATGCAGATGAGAAGAAAATTTTCAAAATTGAAATTGATCAGGTAAATAACCGCATTATCGCGACCGATACCTCAGGCACAGCGACCTCGCGTAGTTTTTCAGGCACTGGTCTTTTAGCTGGCTTGCTCATTGGTAGTTTGCTGAACCGTCAGCGCGCAGCTGGTGTGAACCCAAACTCATTTAATAATCGCAAGGTGACACCGGCGTCTAAATATGCAAGCTCACGCTCTAAAGCGCGCTCAGGTGGTGTATTTAGAGGTAAGTAATTTTACGCAATTTTTCAATCAATATAGGTGATTGTTTTATGGCTTCCTTTTATCACAAAAGGAAGCCATATTTTTAAGCCGTTGCATATTACTCCAACAGATATAAAAGAGAAAAACATGGATACTGCACCATTAGAAAATGATGATGAGAAGCTCTATGAGAACTTGCCACCTGCCAAGGCGATTATTTTGCTGCTTTCAATCTCTATTGTGGCACTATGCGGTATAGTTTATGAGCTGATTATTGGCACGGTTTCAAGTTATCTCCTTGGCAACAGTGTATATCAATTCTCCCTAACCATCGGATTTTTCATGTTTGCCATGGGAGTGGGCTCTTACTTTAGTAAGTTCATCCGCAAGAACCTCATTGAAAACTTTATCTATGTTGAAATGGTGCTAGCGTTGATTGGTGGAGTGTGTTCGCTTAGCCTCTTTATGACTTTTCCCTTTGCGCCGTTTCTTTATCAGTTTGTGATGTTCTTCTTTATTTTCACCATAGGCATGTTGGTGGGCTTGGAAATTCCGCTTTTAACCCGTGTACTCTCGCAAGTGAGTGGGACAAGACGCTCAATCGCTAATGTCATGTCGCTTGATTACATCGGTGCACTCATTGGCTCTGTGGCTTTCCCTTTAATGCTCTTGCCAAGCTTGGGGCTTATCAGAGCGTCTTTTGCTATTGGTTTGATCAATGTGTTTGTCGCGCTCCTGAATATCATCTACCTGAAAGAGTACCTACCTCATTTCAAACGGCTGTTCATTATGGCAGGCGCCATATTCATCACTCTTTTTATTTTTGTTTTACTTGGCTCTCGCATCACAAGTTTTGCGCAGCATCACCTTTATTTTGATGAAGTGATCTGGCGCAAACAAACGCCTTATCAGAACTTAGTGGTGACACGAGATATACAGAAAAAAGATCTGCGTCTTTTCATTGATGGACATATCCAATTTTCAGGGACAGATGAACATCGCTATCACGAAGCATTGGTTCACCCAGTGATGAGCTACAAAGCCAAGTCCCCTGTTCGCTCTGTCCTTGTGATGGGGGGAGGCGATGGTTTGGCCGTTCGCGAGCTTTTGAAATACCCATCTATTGAGCATATTGATTTAGTTGATATTGACCCAGAGATGACAAAATTGGGCAAGAGCTTTGCCCCCCTTAAGGCCATCAATAAAAACAGCCTGGCTGACCCGCGTGTTGCCATTCATAATGTAGATGGATTTGTGTTCATTAAAACAAAGGGACGGCTCTATGATCGTGTCATCCTTGATTTTCCAGACCCACATAATGAGGCCATTTCAAAGCTTTATTCCGTTGAATTTTATACCATGGTCAAGCGGCGAATGGCAGAGGGCGGCGTAATAGTCACTCAATCTTCATCACCATTTTTTGCACGCAAAACCTATTGGTCAGTTGGCGCAACCTTAGATGCCGTATTCGCTAAGAGAACAAGTTATAATATCGCCATCCCCGCTTTTGGGATTTGGGGATTTCATTTAGCTGAAAAAGACACTGATACAAGCCCAGGCGAAATATTGCCTCAGACAAAATATCTAACCGATGCTGTCTTTAAAGCAGCTCAGACATTTGGCAAAGATATCGCAGCGCCTGATTTTAACAAAGTGAACTCAATTTTTGAGCCAGTTCTCTATCAGCTCTATCTAGAAGACCTAAACGGCAAGATAGCTGTTGAAGGTCCCAAATCATAAGATGACGGATTGTTATCAGATGTATTTATAGGGCGCTGTTGTATCTTTTCCTTAAAGTCTTACTTGATGTCTGGTTTTCCCCATCTTAGAGACTTTAGTACGCCTCCCTTTAGTTGACAGCACAGGCCTTTCAGTTTTCAATTGGGGAACTCTGGGAGGTTGGTATGTCTACAATTCATTTTTTTGATAAAAACAAAAGAAAATCATCGCTGATTTTCAGCCTTCTGGCATGTCTGGGACTTTCTTCATGCTCGTCTAACAATTTGGCCGATCAAATCGTCACAGGCTCTATTAGTCAAATTCCGAAAGGTTATGATTGCCCGATAAATTCAAGTGACCTTTATCCGGTTGGCTCAGTCTATCGCCGCGATCAAAATGGGGTTTATTACAGTGTAAAAGATCTGAGTAAACATTCGATTGTGAAAGATCATTTACGCAAAGATATAAAAATCTCTGATTATGAAATTTCTGATACGCAAAAAACCAATGCTCAGGCCTCAGCTGCATTGCTTAAAAAAGCTGTCCCCTCTTTAAGCTTAGATGGATCTGCCAAGAAGAAAAAAACGGTCTCTCTAAACGTGACAGTTAAAGATATCCGCGCTGATGATATTGATGATGAAGTTGAAGCGAATGTTGTGAAATGGATTAAGAGCAATGTTGGGATCAAGCCTGGCAGTCGCTATTATCTTGTTCGACAAGCGGTCAAGGCAAGTTCTGTTTCTTATGTAATCAATAAACAAGACTTAGCCGAGATTGGCGCAAAAGGTGATTTGAAAGACGTTGCAAAGGCCTCAGCCAATGTGACACTTCGCGATAATGATGGCAGCTTAAAGCTCTCGCAAACATTTGAACCTCGGATTACCGTTTGCACCAAATCAGCTGAGATCACAGCACTCATGCCAAAATAAGGCACTAGTGCCTTTATATTGGTGGCATCACTCCAGTTTACGGCCTATCTTGTAACTTTGTTTTACAGTGAATGTTTCAGGGGGCTTATTTTAAGCGCTCTAACCCAGCTGTGAAATCAGCTTTCAAGTCATCCATATTTTCATGCCCGATGTGAAAACGGATGGCTTGCCCTTTATAATCCCAGTTTGTTGCAGAGCGATATGATGAGGGATTAAAGGGAAGCGCCAAGCTTTCATACCCACCCCAAGACCAGCCCATAGCAAAGAGCTCTAAACCATCTAGCATGGCTTCAACTTTGTCTTGCTCAACAGGTTTGAGGATCGCTGTAAAGAGGCCAGAGCTACCTTTGAAATCTCGTTTGAAAATGTCATGGTCTGGATGAGAGGGAAGCGCTGGGTGGAGAACGCATTCAAATTCAGAGCGCTCTTCAAGCCAGCTTGCGAACTCTATTGCAGCTCTTTCATGATGAGCTAATCTAATCCCAAGGGTACGCAAACCTCTTAGGGCAAGTTGAACATCATCAGGCCCTGCACACAAACCAAGCGAATAGGCCATCTGGCGAATTTTTTGTGCTGTTTCCCCATTTGAGCTGACAGTGCCAATCATCGCATCAGCATGGCCGATAAAATATTTCGTGCCGGAGTGAATTGAGACATCAACACCTAATGTGAGTGGCGTTAAGAAAAGCGGCGTTGCCCAAGTGTTATCAATAAGAGTGAGAAGTGAGGCTTTCTTCGCTGTCTCGACAATCGCCGGGATATCCTGAATTTCAAAAGATTGAGAACCAGGGCTTTCTAGAAAGATCAGTTTTGTATTTTCTTTGATAAGGTCTTTTATGCCGGCACCAACGCGCGGATCATAATAGGTAACCTCTATGCCAAGCGCTTTAAGGGTCGTGTCACAAAAACTCCGGGTTGGTTGATAGACACTATCCGTGACAAGTAAGTGATCCCCGGTTTTTAAGAGAGCAAGAAGCGCTGTTGTGATGGCTGACAAGCCCGAGGGTGTAAGGATCGTATCATCGCTATGTTCTAACTCATTGAGAGCAGCCTCTAAGCTTTCATAAGTTGGACTACCTTTACGTCCATACCAATAGCCATAGCCCCCTTCAGATAATGATTTAACCGTTGGAAAGAGAACAGTTGAGCCTTTGTAAAGAGGCGGATTGACAAAACCTTTAGAGCCTTTTGTATCTCGGCCCAGGTGAACAAGTTTCGTTGTCGGTTGATGCTTATCGTCAGAAAGTTTTTTATTCATTGGTGACCTGAAGAAGTGAGTTCTCTAATAATCAAAGATGATTTTGTGTGTTCAGAACTATATGTATCTTGCTCAGAGTTAACTCGCAATGGTTTATCTTAAACCTTGTCAAAGTTGCTATTATATAAATAAAAAGCCCTTCCTCAGGGGGTGAGGAAGGGCTTATATTGAGCTTGTCTTATAGCTTAACTATTCTGTTTCAAAGTTAAAGCCCTTAAGCTGCGTGCTCTAACCATTTAAGGTCAGGCACTGGCTCTTTGAATTGAACACCATAGCCATTATCATCTTGTCTAACGACTTTGGCTGTGATCGGGCGGCCATCTGAAAGGATGAACGAGAATTCCTCACCAATGCTCATTTTATGAGACCCTGAAATGAAAGCACCTGTTTCACTCGCATTTTCAATAAGGAAATTGTATCTGGAGCCTTTCATATCAATCATAGAAACCTTATTGATTTTCTCACGTAAGCTGTTTCTACGATCACAGACATCTCTGCTGACATCTTCAAGGAAGTTATCAACCGCGTTAGAGAGGTCTTGAGTGGCTTTACCAAGGGCAGTTGCGACTTCTTGGACCTGGTTTGCTTGCGAGGTTGTATCTTCCACAGATTGATTAACCCGTTCAACATTATTGGCAACTTCGTTCGTTTGCTCAGAAGCCGCTTGGATTGAATTGGCGATAGATGAAGTCGCCGCTTGCTGTTCTTCAACAGCTGAAGCGATGGTGACTGTGACATCATTGATTTCTTGTACCTGATCCAAGATGTTTTTAATGGCTCCAACAGTGCCATGTGATGATGTTTGCACAGCTGAGATGTGCGATGCGATTTCATCAGTTGCCTGCGCTGTTTGCTCTGAAAGCTGTTTAACTTCAGCAGCAACAACAGCAAAGCCTTTGCCAGCATCACCAGCTCTAGCAGCCTCAATGGTTGCATTGAGTGCAAGGAGGTTGGTTTGCTCTGCAATTTCGCGGATAAGGCCAACCACATCACCGATTTTATCGGCCGCATCAGAGAGTGACATAACATCTTTGTTGGTTGTCTCTGTTGTCTCCGATGTTTTCTTGACGATGTCATCTGCTTTTTGAACTTGCATTGCAATTTCTTGCATTGATGCTGAGAGTTGCGATGTTGCAGCTGCAACCGTTTCAACATTTTCTGACGCGATATCTGATGATTGTTTCATTGCATCCGAGCTGTTGGCAGCAGATTGTGCCGCACCGTGTAGGGTATCAGCTGAGTTTTGCATCGAGTTTGTTTGACCTTCAAGAGTATCCCTAATGTCATTTTCAAGATGTTTGAAATTATCAAGAATAGTTGTGATGTAAGCTTGTTTTTGTGCTTCTTTCTCATTTTCTGCAATGGCTTCACGTTCTAAACGAGTGCGCTCAATGGCATTGGTTTTAAAGACAGCAAGCGCTTTCGCCATATCACCAAGGTTGTCTGTTCGATTTTCCATTGGAATGCGCATAGAGGTATTGTTTCTAGAAAGTTCAGTCATTGATTTGGTGAGTTCGTTGAACTGAGAGCTAATGCTTCTAGAAATGACATAGGCAAGTGTTATAGAGAGCGCAATTAGGCCAAGCAAGATCGCTGCATATGTCCAAAAGACGGTGGTTGAATGATTTGCGTGATCAATGGCAATATGCATTAATTCATCTGTTATTTTATCTTCCATCACCTTGAGTTGGTCAATACGGCGTGACGTGGTTTTGAACCAGTTGTCAATAGAGATATCTGTGATGTAACCGCCAAAAGGATTGTCGAGTGCTTTCTTGCGGAACTCTTTAATTTTCACACCCTCAGGCCCATTTAGAATTTTATCAAGTTCATTGATCATTTCGACACTGGCATGATGTCTAAACGCTTCAAAGTTCGCGCGTTGATTAGCGATTTCACCGACGAAGTGTTTATAGATATCTTTTTTAAACTTCCCTTCACTAAAGCCCGATGTACCCATTGATTTCTCTAAAGCTGCAAATTCTTTTGCACGTAGGAAAGAGGTGTAAATGATAAGTTCGCGAATGATATCAGCATCATTTGTTGCTTCTTCATAACTTTCAGTCAGAGTGATCAGATTATCAATTAATGGGGTGTAGAAACTATCCATTTCGGTCACTGAAAGTTTTAAACTATCGATGCCTTGTCTTTTTGATTGAAGCTTAGCAAGTGAAGATTTGATCTTTTTAAGAGGCTTTACGAAGTGATAGTAGGTTAAGTTTTTTTCCGAATAGGGGAGCTTTTTAAGGAAGCTATCAACTGCTTGATCAGTTTTGTTTCTAGAACTTGCGATTTGATCACCGAAATTCTGTTTGTTTGAACTGATATATCCAGCTGCATATCCACGTTCTGTTTGTAACTGGTGGATGAGCTTGGCGCTTTCTGGTGCAAGTTCAACCGCTTGGACAATATTGTGTGATGAAACCTTTGCATTCCACATTTTGTGAAGTTCTTCGGCACTTACCATGGCCAATCCTAATATTGGAATTAGGCTCAAGATCATAATTCTACGGGTAATTGTTAATTTGGATATAAAGTTCATCTGATCATTCCTCTTAACGCCATCGTCAGTACGATAATCTTTCAGTACAGTAATCTTCAGTACAGAGAGTAAGAGCGGGTGGTAAATAAGGAATTAATGTCGCAGAGGTTTTTACTAAAATTATTACATAGCTTATGTAGTTTTGCTTGAGTTCGGGGGTGGGAGTGCATGATTTTACTTAAATTTAATGGTTTCGTCACAAAAGCTACGTAGATCTTACATAATTAATACTATTCATTAATTAGCAGGTTTTGATTAGATTTGAGCCTGAGTAGTGTTAATGAGAGTAAACAGAGATAAATGATAGCTGGTAGAGATAAAACGACCAGCTACCGTAGATTTTAACCAAATAAGCTTTTATCAGGCCAATAAAGTCAGGCTATAACTTTATCCAAAAGCTTTTCCATCTGTCTGACGAATAGCAATGATAGCTGAACGAGGAATAGTGTTGCCGCCATCAGGAAAGTGACTACCGCCTTTTTCACCCGGATGTTGAATACCAACGAACAGTGTTGCTTTATCCTCAGACCAGCAAATACCTGTGACTTCACATTCTTTAGGGCCAACCAGAAATCGGCGAATTTCACCAGTAGCCGTGTTGCCAACCAGCATTTGGTTGTTCCCCATACCGGCAAACTCGCCTTTGTTAGAGTATTTTCCATCCGTTTGGATCCAGAGCATACCCTTACTGTCAAAGGCAATACCATCAGGCGAGTTGAACATATTCCCAGCGTTGATGTTTGGTGAACCAGCTTTTAGTTTTTCTTGGGCTTCCTCCGCATCCGCTGTGTGAATGGTAGGGTTACCAGCAAGTGCAAAGAGAGACCAAGTGAAGTTGGTTGAGCTGTGGTCTTCATTTTCAGGTATCCATTTGAGAATCTGACCATACAGATTCTTCTCTCTAGGGTTTGGCCCCCCAACAGGCGTTTCATCACCACCTTTGTTGGGTTTGATCCCTCTGTTTTTATTATTAGTCAAAGCGCAGAAGACTTCATTTTTGATAGGGCTAGCTGCAACCCATTCAGGTCTATCCATAGTGGTCGCACCTAACTTTGAAGCAGCAAGGCGAGTGTGGATGCAAATTTCAGCTTGTGAGAGCCCTGTTGTCTCTGGGGTGAGAGCCAGCCATGAACCTTTAAGGTCATCATAGAATTTAGCGACATAAAGTGTGCCTTTATCTAGTAAGCCTGATGTCGATTGTCCCTTTTCATAAATCCCATCAGAAACATATTTATAAAGGAACTCGCCGCGCTCATCGTCTCCCATATAAACAACCACTTTGCCGTTTTTGGCAATAACGACTTCAGCATTTTCATGCTTGAAACGACCAAGAGCGGTTCGTTTCTTAATTGTGCTAGCAGGGTTTTTAGGGTCAACTTCGACAATATATCCAAAACGATTGGGCTCATTAGGCTCTTTAGCTATGTCAAAGCGAGCATCAATCCGCTCCCATTGATATTT
>CAXIBI010000095.1:0-10582 GCA_964022305.1 uncultured Hyphomicrobiales bacterium
TTTCGTTTTTACATAAAGGTGAGTAGATGATTAGAGTATTTGTTATTTCTTGTATGTTGTTGTTTTTGGGTAGCTCACAGGGTTTTGCTGAAGAGGCAAAATCAAATGCTAATGCGCTTGATCTAAATAATTTTTTATATCTAGATACAAAATATGGTCGCTCAGTTATTGTGCTTTACCCTAAAAAAGCTCCAAAACACGTTGAACGTGTAAAAAAGCTTGTACGTGAAGGTTTTTATGATGGGCTTTTGTTTCACCGTGTGATCCATGGATTTATGGCACAAACAGGTGACCCAACCGGGACAGGTACTGGTAGTTCGGATTATCCTCACCTTAAGGCCGAGTTTAATAATATTCCTTTCAACCGCGGTGTTGTAGGTGCGGCTCGTGCGCAAAATCCACATTCAGCAAATAGTCAGTTTTTTATTACCTTTCAATCGGCTCACTTTCTTAATGGTCAATATACCGTTTGGGGTAAAGTTGTGCATGGTATGGAGTTTATCGACAAGATTAAACGTGGCCGTGGTCAAAGCGGTATGGTTGATAACCCGGATAAGATTGTCAAAATGGAAGTCGTTGCTGACAGTAAAGACAAGCCAAATGTTGATTTGAGACAATTTGTGCCAGGTTTTGAGCAAGCTCCACGCAAAAAGATCTTACCAAGAATTGAATAATCTGAATTTTACACATACAACGATGATTTATCCCGTGTGGTTACGGAATGAATTTTACTAAAGGAAGAGTTATGACCGAGATTAAAGACCCGGAAAATACATTAATTTTAAATATTACGCATGGTGAAGTGATCATTGAGCTGTTGCCTGATGTAGCACCGAACCATTGTGCCCGTATTAAAGAGCTTGCTCGTGAAGGTTTTTATGATGGCATTGTTTTTCATCGTGTGATTGATGGTTTTATGGCGCAAACAGGTGACCCGACTGGTACTGGTACTGGTGGCTCTGGCCAAAACTTGGCTGCAGAGTTTAATGATACACCGCATTTGCGCGGCGTTTGTTCTATGGCTCGTGCGCAAGCTCCAAATTCAGCTGATAGCCAATTCTTTATTTGCTTTGCAGATGCAGGCTTTTTGGATGGTCAATATACTGTTTGGGGTCGTGTGATCTCTGGTATGGAGCATGTTGATAAAATCAAACGCGGGGAACCTGTGATTGATCCGGATCAGATTATGAGCATGCGTGTGGCAGCAGACGCGTAAGTTCATTTACGATTGAATTTACTTTAAAGAGACCAGAAGGCTTGCACTTTCTGGTCTCTTTTTTATATTTCGGCTAAAGAAGCCAGACTGAAGAGAAAGTAACCTTCCTTGCAGCTTGATGATTTTGATTTTGATTTACCTGAGAGCCATATCGCTCTGACGCCGCATCCAACACGGGATGGGTCTAAACTTTTGCGCGTTAAATCCGATGGGGCTTTAGAAGATCATATATTTAGAGATTTGCCTCGTTTTTTTAAAAAAGGTGATGTGCTGGTTTTTAATAATAGTCGTGTGTTGCCAACTGCTTTAAAGGGGCGGCGCATTCGTGGAGATGCACTATCGCAAGTTTCGCTCAATTTGCATAAACGGGTGTCTAGTAATGAATGGCTTGCTTTTGCAAAGCCTGCAAAGCGGATCAAAGTTGGAGATAGGCTAAGTTTCACAGTAGAGACTAGAGGGCAGTCAAGTGAGGGGCAGGCATGTTTAGGCGGTACATTAGAGGGTACCGTTAAAGAAACACCAGGGGGTGGTGAGATTTTAGTTCAGTTCGATCTCTCAGGTGATTATCTGGATGAAGCTTTGAAACAAGTGGGTGATATGCCCTTGCCGCCTTATATTGCTTCGAAGCGCGCTGCTGGTCAGGAAGATAAAGATACATATCAAACTGTATACGCTGAGCATGATGGCTCTGTTGCAGCGCCTACTGCTGGTTTGCATTTTACGGATGAGCTTTTAAACGCCTTAAAAGAGGTCGGTGTTGATTTACAGTTTGTTACCTTGCATGTGGGGGCGGGGACGTTTTTACCTGTGAAGGTGGAAGACATCAGTACTCATAAAATGCACTCGGAATGGGGGCAGGTTAGTGATGAGGTGGTGCAAGCCATCATTCAAGCTAAAGCAAATGGCGGGCGTGTTTGCGCTGTTGGCACGACCTCTATGAGGTTGCTTGAAAGTGCAGCGCGGGAAACCGGTGAGCTTCAAGCTTGGACTGGTGAGACGGATATTTTCATTACGCCTGGGTTTCAGTTTAATGTGGTTGATCGATTGATTACAAATTTTCATCTTCCTAAATCGACGCTCTTTATGTTGGTTGCTGCTTTTTCTGGACTTGATGTGATGCAAGCGGCATATAAAGCTGCGATTGAGCGGGATTATCGTTTTTTTTCTTATGGAGATGGGTGTTTGTTAGAAGGGCAGCAGAATGACTGAAGGGTTTTCATATAAAGTAAGTGCGCGTTCAGGCACTGCTCGGCGTGGGGAAATTTCGACACCTCGAGGTACGATACAAACACCTGCTTTTATGCCTGTTGGAACCGCTGCCACTGTGAAGGGAATGCTGCCCGAGACGGTTCGCGCAACGGGAGCTGATATTGTTCTTGGGAATACGTATCATTTGATGCTGCGTCCTGGTGCTGAGCTTGTCTCGAAGCTTGGTGGTTTGCACAAGTTCATGAATTGGGAGAGGCCTATCTTAACGGATAGTGGCGGGTTTCAGGTGATGTCTCTTTCTAAGCTTCGAAAGATTACGGAAGAGGGGGTTACTTTCCAATCGCATATTGATGGTTCATCTCATAACTTAACGCCGGAACGGTCTATGGAAATTCAAGCTTTGCTTGGCTCTGATATTCAAATGGCATTTGATGAATGTACGCCTTTTCCTGCGACAGAGGATCAAGCCGAAACGTCTATGGAACTTTCTATGCGCTGGGCAAAACGTTCTAAGGAAGCTTTTGCTAAGTACAGTGCACCAGGTCAGGCGATATTTGGGATTGTGCAAGGTGGTGTTTATGAGTATTTGCGGGAGCGCTCTGCTGAGGCCTTAAAGGAACTTGATTTTCCAGGGTATGCCGTTGGTGGCTTGGCGGTTGGTGAAGGTCAACAGGTGATGTTTGATACGCTTGATTTTACTGTTCCGCATCTACCACAAGATAAACCGCGTTATTTGATGGGGGTCGGTACGCCGCTTGATTTGGTGGGGGCTGTTGAGCGCGGTATTGATATGTTTGATTGTGTGATGCCGACGCGCTCTGGCCGGCATGGGCAGGCCTTTACATTTGATGGCAAGGTGAACTTAAAAAATGCACGATTTAAGGATGACCCAACACCTTTAGATGAGCATAGTTCATGTCCTGCAATGAGGGATTATAGCAAAGCCTATTTACATCATTTGATACGCTCTGGTGAATTGCTTGCCTCAATGCTTGTGAGCTGGGCGAACATTCATTTTTATCAAGAGCTCATGGCAGCGATGCGTTTGGCGATTGAAGAAGATCGTTTTGCTGAATTTGCAACAGAATTTCGTGCCCGGTACCAAGCGCCAAAATAAAACGACGATATAAACACCAAGCTTGGACTAATACTCTTCTTGCCACTTTTTGTCTGCTTTTTGGTGTTCTTGATACCAGAGATAAAGACCTGAGGCGATGACACACATGGCCCCAGTAAATGTCCACCAGGTAATAACATCATCGAACACAAAATAACCGATGGTTGGCATTGAAATGATGCCTGTGTAAATGAACGGGGCCAGTAACGGTGCAGGGGCATAGCGATGAGCTGTTATCATCAGCCAGTGGCCTAGTCCTCCGGATACTCCTAGGGATAATAATAAGACCCATGTGAATAAATCCGTTGGTGTTTGCCAGTAGTAGAACACGAGGGGTGTTAAGATGATTGCACCGCCAATAGGGGCCATGACTTGATTGGTCGCGTTATTATCATGGTGTGATGTGTATCTTGTTAGCACATTATAAATTGATACGGACAGGGTTGAGAGTAGCGATAAAATTACGGCCCAGTGGATGCCGCCAAAACCAGGACGCATGACAATTAACACTCCTAAAAAACCAAAAAGCACAGCGTATAATTGATAGGGTTTTAGATGCTCACCTAATATGGGACCAGAGAGCATGGCGATGATAAGAGGGCTTAAGAAGAAGATTGTTATGGTTTGATCTAGCTGGAGGTGTTTAAGGGCCATGAAGTTAAAGGCTGTGGCCCCAACCATTGAAATTGTTCTTATGATTTGAGCTCTAGGGGCTTTTGACTTGAACGCTTTGATATATGGTTTTGGCTTATAAATAGCCACTAAGAAGAGATTGTGGGTTATGAATCTGATCCAGAGGATTTGAACCACATGAATAGCTGAAAATTCGCCTAAATATTTGGCGGTGCTATCAAGGACTGAAAAACAGAGGACAGCTAGGCACATGAGGCCAATGGCTGAGCGGTGATTCATGAGAGGGTCGCTTTTTTGAGAATTTGAAAGAAAACCATAATTTTAAGTTTGATATTTATAGGTTTTTTAACAGTCTTACCAATGAATTTGCAGTGATTTGGAAGTTATTTTCATTGTGTAAAGCATAATCAAAAAAAAGATGGAAATATCATTGAAATAATGAAAATAAGCTCTTGACGAGTGGGGGATGTTTCCCTATTTTCAGCGCTTCTCAAGTGATTTTTAAAATCATCTCATCCAAACAATCTGGTTTGGATGTTTTTCTTTGGGGGCCCTTAGCTCAGTTGGTAGAGCAACTGACTTTTAATCAGTAGGTCGAAGGTTCGAATCCTTCAGGGCTCACCATTTCATACCTGTTATCGTTAAAAGCTTCTAAGACCTTGAAAGGTAAGGTAGTTTTTGCGGTTCGTAAATCTCCATTATTATGGTAGATAATATTCTCCTCAAATACTATTTTTTCCCTTATTGTAATTTGATTTTCATGAATTCTTTTGACCTGACCTTCATAGATTTGCATTAGGCTTGTGATATCACAGTCTATTATACGTTCCATAATTTGATCGATACTATCCATATTAATTGTTTGTTGAGCCACAATGATATCCATCGCCACTGCAACATTGGGAACTTGATTTTTAGTTCGATTATTGCAGGTATATGTGACTTCTTTTTTGTTGAGTTTTTGGAGAGGTAGCGGTGCCCCAAAAACGTGATGAATGCACTCAACGATCTTATTCATATCTCCTTTTCTTCTTAGTTAAATATTGAGATTTTTGATGTGGTAGCGAAATACAAAATGAAGTTTTTGTTATTTGAAGCTGAAACCATGTTTCTTTCTCTAATCACAGAAAGGAACATGGTTTTTTATTTATGCTTATTTGTTTTATTCAGTCATTGCGTAGGCTTCTATTTCTACTTTTTGCCATGGACGCATCATAGAGATTACCTGGACTAGAGTGCTAGCAGGTTTAATTGTGCCAAAGACCTCACAATGTGCTTTTGCGACTTCTTCAGCATCATTCATATCGCGAACATAGACCACTGTTCTTACAACATCAGTTAAGGGTGTTTCAGCTTTTTCTAAAGCAGTTGCAATTGTTTTTAAAATGGCTTTGCTTTGTTCATAGGCTGAGCCCTTTTCAAATTCAGCTGGTGCGCAAGAGCCAGAAACATGGGTTTCATTCTTCAGTTTAATAGCTCTTGAATAACCAAAGATGTCTTCAAAGGCACCGCCTGAGGAGATTTTAGTTTTTTGTTGATCACGGCAAGCATAGGCTGAGATTTCAACTTTTTGCCAGGGCCGCATCATTGAGACAACTTGTATTAATGTGCTTGCTGGCTTTACTGTGCCAAAGACTTCGTTATGAGCTTTTGCAACTTCTTCAGCGTCGTTCATATCTCTGAGGTAAACGATGGTTCTCACCACATCTTCAATGGTAGCATCTGCTTTGTTTAATGCCGTTTCAATTGTTTTGAAAATGTTCATGCTTTGCTCATAAACATTGCTTTTTTCACACTCAGCAGATGCGCAAGAGCCTGAGACATGGATTTTATTGCCAACTTCTACAGCTCTTGAATAACCAAATACATTTTCAAAAGCTCCGCCTGAGGAGATGTTTGAACGTTTTTTATTTTTAACGGCGACAGCTGAGATCTCTACTTTTTGCCATGGGCGCATCATAGAAATCACCTGAATGAGTGTGCTGGCTGGTTTAATGATGCCAAAGATTTCGCTGTGCGCTTTTGCAACTTCTTCAGCATCATTCATATCTCTTACATATACGATTGTTTGCACAACATCAGAGTAGTTTGCTTGTGCTTCTTTCAATGCGTTGCCGATTGTTTGAAGAATAGCTTTGGTTTGTTCGTAAACGCCGGCTTTTTCATATTCTATTGAGGCACAAGATCCTGAGACATGAATTTCATCGCCAATTTTTACGGCTCTTGAATAACCAAAAACAGCTTCAAAAGCTCCACCAGATGAAATGTTGTGGCGGGTTAAAGATTTAATATCAGACATGTATATCTCTCTTTTTAAGTTATAAATTATTGTTTAAAAATTAAAGCGATCACGAAGCCGGTACCATCCTTCAAAGAATGGAACGGTGTAATCAGCAACAGCGTGAAATGGGTGGGAGGGAAATGAGATATCATCGAACTCAGTTCTCCCTTTAGGGTCATTTAAAAGTTGAAGTGCGATTTTATGCCCAAAGTATGTCGAGCGTGAAACGCCAGTGCCGCAATAGCCCATCGCATAATGAACACCATCAGGTGTTTTCCCAAGATGAGGGAGTTCATCAAATGTGTAACCGATTGTTCCGCTCCAACCATGAGAAATTGGGGCATCGCCAAGGTCGGGAAATACTTTCATAAGATCTTTTGCAAGATGGCTAAAGGCACCATCAGTGCCAGGTTTATAAAAGCGGCCAACTCGTCCTCCCCAAATTATACGTGGTTCATCAGGCGCTGTTCTGAAGTATGAAAAGACTTTTGCTGTATTCCCGTACATTCGTCCTGTTGGCATTAGATTATCGATAGTTTCAGGGGGAAGAGGGGCTGTTGCGACCAATGCTGAATGGACTTGAACAATGCGTTTGTTCAAATGAGAGTGGACTTTTCTTGTGTAACCATTTGTTGCGACGATCACGTTTCTGGCTTGGATCTTAATATCTTTTGCGGTTACCAGAAAGCCATTTGAATTTGCTTCAATGTTCTGAACAGGTGTGTTTCCTTTTAATACGACGCCATATTGCTTTAGCTTATTGATTAAGCCGTTATGATAAAGGCCAGGATGTAACCTTGCGTCATCTGGCAAAACGGAACCGCCGTGGAAAAAATCTGAATTGATTTCTTTATGTTGTTCAGACTTTGGAACTGGAAATGACTCGACTCCTACAAAGTGTCTTAAATCATCCATATCGCGAGCCATTGCTTCATAATGTTGAGGGCGGATGGCTCCTCTAAAACGCCCGACGCGTTTGAAGAAACACTCGATTTTTTCATCTTCAATAAGGGTTTCTATATAATCTAGAATGTGAACTCCTTCTTTAAGAAGTTTGACGGCTTTTTTCTCTCCAAACATTTTGATGAGTTGTTTCACGCGAAACTTTTGGTTGCCACTTCCTATTTGACCTCCATTTCTCGTGCTGGCTCCTGCTCCTAAATATTCTGCATCAAGCACGACGACAGAGCGTTCATTTTTTATCAATGTTAGAGCAGCTGAAAGGCCGGTGAAACCAGAGCCGACCACTAAGACATCAGTTGTTTTTGGGGGAGTGACGTCTTCAGTTTTATATCCATCAAAGTCAATTGCCTCATGCCAATAAGGCTTAGATTGGAGCAGATGGTTGCTGTGCCTGCATTTGTGGCTTTTTTCATTTGCTAGCTCGCTAAGGCTAATTAACTCATTGTTTTCATTGTTGTCTTTTTCATTCATTTTGAAATTCCAGGGGCTAGCGGAATATTTATTTCCGTACGGATTAACTTAAAAAATTTAACTTAAGAAAAAAAACTTGCATTAAATGCAATATTGATTTATCTATACAAAATTATTGCATCTAATGCAAATATATTTTGAGTGCAAAAAGATTGCACAGCAATAAAAATATCAGCCTAGAAATTTCATAAAAAATGAATGGCTGATGGGAGGAAAATTTAATGGATTTAAAGGCTTTCGAAGCGCCTAAGAAAAAGTTTGGTTCGTTGGCAGCGCCCAAAGGCCTAACAAAGGAGACAGCTCAAGCTTTCCTTGAAAAGCATAATGTGTCTTACGTTCTGGCTCAATTTGTAGACATTCATGGGGTGGCTAAAAGTAAGGCTGTTCCTGTTTCTCATCTTGAAGATGTTATTACTGATGGTGCTGGTTTTGCTGGTGCTGGAGCTTGGGGTTTAGGGCTTAAACCACATGAGTCTGAGTATATGGTTCGTTGTGATCTAGATACTTTGACAATTACGCCTTGGAGACCAAACACCGCTGCTATGATGGGTGTTGGATTGGTTGAGGGGCGTTGGCATGAATATGACACGCGTAATATTCTTCGCACCCAGCTTGTTCGGTTGGCTGAAAGAGGGTGGACTTTAAACACAGGATTAGAGCCTGAATTTATCCTTTATAAAAAGGATGAAGAGGGTGAGTTAATTCCATTTGATAGTACTGATACTTTGTCTAAGGCAGCGTATGATTATAGAGGTCTATCTAGAGGGCGTGCATTTATTGAGCCGCTGGTTGAGTCACTTCAAACCGTAGGCATTGATGTTTACCAAATTGATCATGAAGATGCGAATGGTCAGTATGAAATTAATTTTAAATATGATGAAGCTTTAAAGACAGCTGATCAAATTACATTCTTTAAAATGGCTGCGGCAGAAATTGCCAATGATTTGGATGCCATTTGTACATTTATGCCTAAGCCAAAAACAACTTCAACCGGTAATGGCATGCATATCCATTGCTCTATGGCGAATGAGACTGGAGCGAATATTTTCCATGATCCAGATGACACGCGTGGTATGGGCTTGAGTAAGCTTGCGTATCAATTCTTGGCAGGTATTTTAGCGCATGCTCCAGCATTAACAGCTTTGTTAGCGCCAACGGTTAATTCTTATAAGCGGCTTGTTGTTGGAAATACTGTTTCTGGTGCGACATGGGCGCCGGTGTTTATTGCTTATGGCGATAATAATCGAACAGCTATGGTGCGGGTGCCTTATGGTCGGCTTGAGTTGCGTGTTGGCGATTCTGCGATGAACCCATATTTAGCAACAGCTGCGATGGTGGCTGCTGGTCTTGATGGTATTGAAAAGAACCTCGATCCAGGCGAGCCTCATAATTTAAATTTCTATGATTTATCTCCTCGTCAAATCGAAGAGCTGGGAATTAAAACTCTTCCGCAAAATTTAGATGAGGCACTCAAAGCGCTTCAAGATGATCCGTTATTTGCCAAAGTTTTGGGTGAAGGGGTCATCAATGAATTCATTAAAATCAAACAAGATGAATGGTCTGAATATCATCGGAGTGTCTCCGAATGGGAAGTCAATCGGTATCTCAATTTTTATTAATAATAATTTAGAAAGGTAGTACAGAATGTGTGGAATTGCAGGATTGTTCATTAAGGACAAAAATCTTGAGCCGCAACTTGGTGCGCTTCTGTCAGAAATGACTTCAACTTTATGTGGTCGTGGTCCGGATTCAGCTGGATTTGCTCTTTATTCTCACCCTGATGCAGGGAAGGTAAAGCTATCTGTTCGGGGCGAAGAGGAAGTAGATCTCACTGAGATCGGTGCCGAATTAAGTCAAGAGCTTGATGCAGATGTGAGTGTGATTATACGCCATACACATGCGGTATTGGGTGTTCCTGAAAACTCTGTTTCAGAGGCAATAAAATGGATTGATGACAATCCTGAAAAAGTCAGTTTAGTTGGTCAAGGTCAGCGATTAGAAATTTATAAAGAAGTTGGCTATCCAACTGATGTTGCTGATGAATTTGGCATTGCTGAAATCTCTGGTACTCATGGTATTTCGCACACCAGGATGGCAACAGAATCTCGCGTAAGCGCTGATGGTGCTCATCCATTTTCAACCGGCTCAGACCAGTGTTTGGTCCATAATGGGTCTTTGTCTAATCATGCGTCATTGCGCCGTATCTTAAGAGATAATGGGATTGTCATTCGTACAAACAATGACAGTGAGGTTGCTGCTGGTTACATCAGCCGAGAGCTTCGTGATGGTAGTTCTCTTGGTGATGCTCTTGAGAATTCACTTGATGATTTGGACGGATTTTTCACTTTCGTTGTTGGTACTGAAAATGGCTTTGGTGTTTTGAGAGACCCCATTGCTTGTAAACCAGCGGTTATGGCTGAAACAGATCAGTACATTGCTTTTGCTTCTGAATATAAGAGCCTTACTTGTCTCCCCGGAATTGAAGATGCGCGTATTTGGGAACCTACTCCAGCACATAGTTATTTTTGGGAGCACTAAGATATGGAAATTATGGAAAAAGAATTAGACGTAAAGCAAGACGTTTTTGATCTGAGTGTTTCATCTGTTCGGGAGTTGAATTCATATCTTCATAAACTCCCAATTGAAGGGAAATGCTCACCAATTAAAATCCTTAATCCGTCTGGTGACCATT
>CAXIBI010000096.1:0-10438 GCA_964022305.1 uncultured Hyphomicrobiales bacterium
ACATAGATTAGCTATTTGAGTACCGCAGGTAAGCATTGACGACGCTAGAGACAAAAAGAACCATTATGTAGAGGTCTTTTTAATCAATCCAAACAATTGATCGATAAGCTCTAAAGTTTGGCTGTCCAATTGCCCATCAACCTTTTGCGACCGATAATGACGCTGAAAAGCCGTCACAACTAATTGAGTCCGCTGATCAAACTCACCTGTCACGTCCAGTCCATAACCAATCGCAGACAACTTCCCCTGAAGCTCAATTAACTCAGATCTCTTTATTTAAAGCCTTTTCATCACCTGGCTCTAGCCAAATCCCAGCGCCGGCTTCAGCCAACTGCTGCCAATTAAAATGAGCACCAGGATCTTGCTTTCTATGAGGAGCAACATCAGAGTGTCCAAGCACACGATAAGGCTTAATATCATACCGCTTAGTGATATCAGCGCATAACTCGGTGACAGCTGCCATCTGCGCATCCCCATAGGGAGGAACTCGATCAAGAGCATAACCTTGATTTTGAATTTCAATGCCGATTGAGCAAGAGTTAATATCTTTTTCACCAGCCCACTCAGAGACACCCGCATGCCAGGCTCGATTTTTTTCAGCAACCATCTGAATAATCCGTCCGCGCCCATCAACCAAATAATGCGAAGAAACACCCCCTTCTTCAGTGGTAAGAAGCTGAAGCGCATAAGCATTGGTTGGTGTCGCCGTATAATGCAACAAGAGCATATCGATTTTCACGCACGGCGTTTGAACAGCGTCCGCCCCACACAAATTCACTGTTGCACGGCGTTCATTAAAATTAGGAGACGGCACCCAATCTCCCTCTTGCAAAAGGGGAGTATCTGAGGGAGCAGGAAGTTTAGAGTGTTCAAGATCTAAAGACACAAGCAAGTCCTAACCTCAAAAATGGCAAACGTAACAACTCACCACTTTTATAAACCGCGCTCAGCTGATACCACATCATAAGCCTCATTAATCGCCTGCAAACGCTCGGTTGCAATGGCAACAAATTCTTCTGGGACACCGCGCGCAATCAACTTATCAGGATGATTATCACGCACAAGCTGGCGATAATGTGTTTTCAACTCATCATCACTAATTTCAGGCTCTACACCCAATATTGTATAAGGATTTTCCTTCGAATTAATGACATGCCGCGCCTGAATATTGGCGTATTCAGTCTCTGAAAACCCAAAAATCTTTGCCACTTCTTCAAGAAACGCAAGTTCGTTGGGGTGCAAAACATTGTCAGCCTTAGCGATATGAAACAAACCATCAAGTACATCAGATAAAATCTGCTTATCACCTTTCATACAAGTGGCAAGCTGACGAGCATAGGCATCAAACCCAGCAACATCTTGTTTTGCCAAATCAAAAATACGAGCTACATTCTTCAATTCATCATCAGGAACTTTAAACACCTCTTTAAAGGCTTTAACCTCATCCTGAACAACAACCCCATCCGCCTTAGCCATTTTAGCGCCAAGGGCAATAACACCAACCGTAAACGCCACTTCACACTCAGAAGGACGATCACCATCCATCCAATGATCAACTGCAAAATGCCCTGCCATAAGCCCAAGCAAACCGCCAACTGGCCCACCAACAGCCAAGCCCGCCGCACCACCTGCAACTTTTCCCCAAATCGACATTTTGCATCACCTTCCTTTAAATGAGAGACAAGTCGGACCTTGCCTCTTTTTGTTGTTATTTATAATATGTTTTCAAGCAATTAACAGCCCCTTTTAAAATACCAGTCACTAAACTCAGGACCTATTAATTTCATACAAAATGAGCAATTCAAAAAAGCACGCCGAAAAAGAAAATCAAAAGCAAAATAACAAATGGTCTTTTTGGATTGATCGTGGCGGCACCTTCACTGATATCCTAGGCAAAGCACCAAACGGGGAAATTCACCCCTTAAAACTGCTCTCAGAAAACTCGGCATCTTATGAAGACGCAGCCATAGAAGGCATCAGACGCACCTTAAACCTGAAAAAAGAGGAACCAATCCCCCCCTCTCTTATTGATACGGTAAAAATGGGCACAACCGTCGCAACCAACGCGCTATTAGAGCATAAGGGAGAGCCAACTCTCCTACTCACAAGTGAAGGCCTGGCTGATACCCTAGAAATCGGCACCCAAGCCAGAACTGACATTTTTGCGCTCAATATAATCAAACCAGAAATGCTCTATAAAAAGTCCATAGCTATTGAAGAGCGCATCAAAGCTGATGGCACCATTATCACTCCTTTAAACCTCAGCAAAACAAAAGAGATCCTGCAAACTCACTATGATGCCGGCCTTCGCTCGGTCGCCATTCTTTTAATGCATAGTTATAAATTCCCAGAGCATGAAAGAAAGATTGCCAAACTGGCTGCAGAAATCGGCTACACACAAATATCTGCCAGCCACCAATCAAGCCCACTTATCAAATTCGTCCCGCGCGGCGACACAACTGTGATCGATGCCTACCTCTCACCCATCCTGCATCACTACACAAACAAGATCGCCAGCAATCTCGGGCTTCCTAAATCAAACATTGATCTTTCATTCATGACCTCATCAGGAGGCCTAACCTCTCATGATAAATTCGATGGTAAAGATGCCATCCTCTCTGGCCCAGCTGGCGGCATCGTTGGTGCAGCTAAAACTGCTCAAAATGCAGGACTAGATAAAATTCTCTGTTTTGACATGGGCGGCACCTCAACAGATGTAGCCCACTATGCCGGGCAATATGACATCAGCTTTGAAACTGAAATTGCAGGACACAGACTGCAATCACCAATGCTTCACATCCACACGGTCGCAGCCGGCGGCGGATCAATCCTCACATACCAAAATAACCGAATGGCCGTCGGGCCTGAAAGCGCCGGCGCCAACCCAGGCCCTCTATGTTATCGCTTAGGCGGCCCCTTAACCGTCACTGATGCCAACCTGATAACGGGCCGCATAAATAAAGACCATTTCCCGCACATCTTTGGCCCAGATCAAAACCAACCCTTAGATGAAGTGTCTGTAAAACAAGCCTTTGAAAAACGTGCTGAAGAAATAAACAAACAATCCGGCTCAAACCTAACGGCAGAAGAGTGCGCCGAAGGCTATTTAAAAATCGCCAATGAAAATATGGCCGCCGCCATAAAAAAGATTTCTGTCGAGCGCGGCATCGACATCGAGGGCTACAGCCTTCAATGTTATGGCGGCGCTGGTGGACAACACGCAGCTGATATTGCCGATCGTCTCGGTGTGAAACAAATCTACATTCACAAACATTCAAGTCTCTTGTCTGCTTACGGCATGGGGCTTGCCAAACAATCCACTCGCCAAAGCCAGATGCTAGCATCTCCCTTAAATGAGATCGATGAAAACACCTTGGAGAAAATCACATCAGAGCTTTATGAAAAAACAAAAGCTCAGCTAGCAACAAAAAGCACTGATCAAGCTGCACTCCAAACAATCAACACCTGTTACCTGGCCTATCAAAATCAAGAAACAAAAATCCCGGTAACTTTGGCAGACCCAAAAAAAATGCAAGAAGAGTTTGAAAAAGCTCATCAAAAACAATTTGGCTTCATCCAACCAGACACACCACTCATACTCCAACAAATTGAAACAGAGTTATGTTTAGAGCCAAACACAAATGAAACGGCACAAACAGCGTCAACTAACGAAGAAGAAAACTTAGCGACAGAGAGCGCCCCTTCCCATGAAGCAACCCAAATTTTCCATAGCGGAGACTGGCAGCAAGCCAAGTTGCATGTCGAAAAACAATCAACACATGATGAAAGTCAAACAAGAGAAACCGCTTTTTCCATTTCAGGCCCAGCCCTCTATATTAGTGAACATCAAACCATCCTCACCCCCAAAGGATGGAGACTCCATAAACACGGTAACGGCAACATCATCCTCAAAAAAACAGAGGAAACAAATAAAACTCTATCCATAAGCACCAGCAAAGCCGATCCCGTTCGTTTAGAGCTGTTTAATAATCTTTTTATGTCAATCGCCGAACAAATGGGAGAGGCGCTCCGGGCCACCGCTCAATCTGTCAACATCAAAGAACGCCTCGATTTTTCCTGCGCTATCTTCGATGCCAAAGGCGCTCTCATCGCCAACGCCCCACACATGCCCGTCCACCTTGGTTCAATGGACAGAGCCGTCGAAGCGGTGATCAAAGCAAATCCAAAAGGTATGAGCGAAGGCGATGCCTTCATGATCAACAACCCCTATAATGGCGGCACCCATCTACCGGACATCACAGTTATCTCCCCCCTCTTCTATGAAAACAAACTGGTCGCCTTTGTCGCCTCACGGGGGCACCATGCAGATATCGGCGGCATTGCCCCCGGTTCAATGAGCCCAAATGCAACAACCATTCACGAAGAAGGCATCCTTATCCATTGCTTCAAACTCCTAGAAAACAATACCTTCCAGGAAAGGCAAGTCTACAAACTCCTAACCGACCATAAATACCCAGCCCGTAACCCGGCTCAAAACATCGCAGATTTAAAAGCTCAATGCGCAGCAAACGCAAAGGGTATGAAAGAGCTCACAAAATCAATCAGAGAATTAAGTGAACCCGTATTCACAGCCTATATGGAATTTGTTCAAATCCAGGCAGAAGAAGCCGTTCACTTAACCATTGAAAAATTAGACGATGAGTTAAGAGACGATCCATCCAAAGGATCATTCACTTGTCAGATGGATCAAGGAACAAAAATCAAAGTCCAGATCAGCGCAGACAGGAAAGCAAAAAAACTCAACATCGACTTCACGGGCACCAGCCCTCAGACAGATAATAATTTCAACGCCCCAGAACCCGTCACCAGAGCCGCTGTTCTTTATGTCCTAAGAACACTAATCGCAGATAACATCCCCATGAATGCAGGGTGCCTACGCCCAGTAAACATCACTATCCCAGAAAAATCCTTACTAAAGCCAGAGAGCCCCGCAGCTGTGGTGGCTGGAAATGTAGAAACAAGCCAGGTAGTGACCAATTGTCTTTATGGAGCATTTGGAGTGCTTGGATTAGCCCAAGGCACAATGAACAACCTCACCTTTGGCAACAAAACCCATCAATATTATGAAACCCTATGCTCTGGTGCTCCTGCCGGCCCTCCATTTAATGGCGAAGCTGGCTTTGATGGAGCCGCTGCCATACACACCCATATGACCAACTCACGCCTAACGGACCCTGAAATACTCGAGACCAGATACCCAGTCCTATTGAAAAAATTCCAAATTGATCAAGGCTCTGGTGGCGAAGGCAAATGGACCGCAGGCGATGGCATAACACGCATCATTCAGTTTTTAGAAAGCTTAGAAGTATCATTGCTAACAGGTTACCGAGAGCAAGCCATTTCAGGAATCAAGGGTGGTAAAGAGGGTCGAAAAGGCAAAAATCTACTAAAAACAGCCAATGGAAGCACAGAAAATCTAGGCTCGACTTGCTCTATTCATGTCGAAAACGGTGACCAATTAACAATTATTACCCCAACAGGAGGCGGTTTTGGCATAAAAGCCAGCTAAATCAATGGAAAGGAACATTTGTTTAGTCTTTGTTAACAAAGGAAAATAAAAAAACGCTTGTATCTTGGTGCATATTAACCAATACTTTCCTCCAATAAAAAGAAAAACAATACAAAATCGGAAGGCTTCAACGAGGAGGACAGATATCATGAATCTGGAACGCAGCCTGGTAACCGCCACTACAATTCTGGCTTTCAGTGTTATCGCTGCTGCTATTATGGGACTGTTATAAAAAATAAATTCCCATCATAAAATCCAATAACTGAATACAAGTCGCTCCTCCCCGGAAAACTTGACCAAAAAGATATGATCAACTCAATTCATCTTTGCACTGAGATCCCCTTTAAAAGGGGAAAAGAAACCTCCCCCATCTTTAAAATTGCAAGCTTATTTCCCATAAAAAGTATCTTTCACAAAGTCTATCCCTTTCAAATTATACAGAAAAAACAATAGCTTTTGGCATCTCCACCCCAATCTAGCACCCCTTTAACTTCGAGTTAACTCAATCATCCTATAGTACCTCTAATCGCTCAGAAAGAGCGTGAGTCTAAAATTTAGTACCTAGGAAAGGGTAAGTATTATGGCTGGAGAAATCACTCTCTCGAGTGCTGTGCGCTCAAATCTATTGGCTTTGCAAGACACTGCAAACCTTCTAAGTAAAACTCAAGAAAAGCTAGCAACCGGACTAAAAGTCAACAGCGCGTTGGATGATCCAACAGCGTTCTTTACTGCAAGTTCACTTAATGGCCGTGCAAACGACTTGTCACGCCTACAAGACTTTGTTGGCAACGCCGTTCAAACAATTAAAGCTGCTGACGAAGGCATTTCAGCGATCACCAAATTGGTGGAAAGTGCTGAAGCGACAGCTCGTCAAGCGCTTCAATCAGCTGGCAACACAGCAACATCTACTGGTAATGTTGACACAACTGCTGGCACAATCGACGATTTCACAGATGCAACAATCACAGGTAACCTTGACCTTACAGGTGAAACAGACATCGGTGCAAACGTTGCAGGTATCGCAGATGGCGACAGCTTCACAGTTTCTGTGGGCGGTGCATCAGCAGTAACCATTACTATCGCAGATGGTGATGGCACAACTGAATTACTTGCTGACCTAAACGCTGTAACTGGTTTGACTGCAAGCCTAGATAGCGATGGCTACCTTTCACTAACAGCTGGCGGTGAATCAATTCTCATCACAGAAGGCACAAACACTCCAGCCGCTGCTCTTGGTCTTTCTACAACATTGGCAGAAACAACCAACACAGCAGGCACAGCCTATGGTGACACTTTCACAGTTCAAGTTGGAACAGCTGCTGCTACAACCGTGACTTTTGGTAACGGCACAGGTGAAGTTGACAGTGCAAGTGAAGTTTTAGCTGCTCTTAACGCTATCACAAACGTCACTGCAACCATCACAGATGAAGGTTACCTCAGCGTTGAAGCAACAAATGGTGAAGACCTAATCCTAACTGAAGGAACAGGAACACCATTAGCTGACCTTGGCATCACAGCCGCTACAACAGCTGCAACTGAAAACACAGATCGTACAGCTTTTGCTACTCAGTTTAATGAGCTACGTAGCCAAATCGATCAACTAGCCGCAGATGCAAGCTTTAACGGCATCAACCTTCTTGATGGTGACAGCCTAACAGTTACCTTTAATGAAGATGCGACATCAAGCTTGGCTGTATCTGGTGTAACCTTTAATGCAAACGGTCTTGGAATCTCAAGTTCACAGAACACATTCCAAACAGACGGTGACATTAACGCAGCTCTAACTGACCTGAAAAGCGCAACAGACACACTTCGCTCTCAAGCGTCTAAGTTTGGTTCAAACTTATCAGTTGTTGAAACACGTCAAGACTTCACAAAGAACTTGATCAACGTTCTAGAAACTGGTGCTGCGAACCTAACACTTGCTGACACAAACGAAGAAGGCGCGAACTTGCTAGCTCTTCAAACAAGACAGCAATTGTCATCAACAGCGCTATCACTAGCGTCTCAGGCAGACCAAAACGTTCTACGTCTCTTCTAATTCTAATTAGAAGAACCAAAGTAAAATCTCGTCAATTGTTTCAAAACGAGGTTGTCAAAAAACACCAAACGGGGCTCATATGGGCCCCGTTTTTGCATTTTAAAGCCTTTTTATCCGCATTCCCCATATAATGGCCTCATAGCTCACTCCAGCTGAAAAATTCTTTATTAACGCCGAGTTAACCAAATAAATTTATTTTTGATTCGTATCGATAAGTATGTGTGTGCGTCAATAATCAAAAACCTCAGAAAGGGTTCAGTGTAATGGCATCAGATATCACGCTATCAAGTGCGGTGCGCTCAAATCTATTGGCTTTGCAAGACACAGCCACTCTATTAAGCAAAACTCAGGAAAAACTAGCAACCGGACTTAAAGTCAACAGCGCGTTAGATGATCCAACAGCATTCTTTACAGCAAGTTCATTAAATGGCCGCGCCAATGACTTGTCACGCCTACAAGACTTTGTTGGCAACGCAATCCAAACAATTAAAGCTGCTGACGAAGGCATTTCAGCGATCACCAAATTGGTGGAAAGTGCTGAAGCGACAGCTCGTCAAGCGCTTCAATCAGCTGGCAACACAGCAACATCTACTGGTAATGTTGACACAACTGCTGGCACAATCGACGATTTCACAGATGCAACAATCACAGGTAACCTTGACCTTACAGGTGAAACAGACATCGGTGCAAACGTTGCAGGTATCGCAGATGGCGACAGCTTCACAGTTTCTGTGGGCGGTGCATCAGCAGTAACCATCACTATCGCAGATGGTGACGGCACAACTGAACTTCTAGCTGACCTAAACGCTGTAACAGGCCTAACAGCTAGCCTAGATAGCGATGGTTATCTCTCATTAACAGCTGGCGGTGAATCAATTCTGGTCACAGAAGGCACAAACACTCCAGCCGCTGCACTTGGTCTTTCTACAACACTTGCAGAAACAACCAACACAGCAGGCACAGCCTATGGTGATAGCTTTACTGTTCAAGTTGGAACAGCTGCAGCTACAACCGTAACTTTTGGTAACGGTACAGGTGAAGTTGACAGTGCAAGCGAAGTTTTAGCAGCTCTTAACGCAATCACTAATGTCACTGCAACCATCACAGATGAAGGTTACCTCAGCGTTGAAGCAACAAATGGTGATGACCTGATTTTAACTGAAGGCACAGGAACTCCCCTTGCTGATCTTGGCATCACAGCTGCTACAACAGCTGCAACTGAAAACACTGACCGTACAGCTTTTGCAAGTCAGTTCAATGAGTTACGTTCACAAATTGACCAACTTGCTAATGACGCCAGCTTTAACGGCATCAACCTTCTTGATGGTGACAACCTAACAGTAACCTTCAATGAAGATGCAACATCAACATTGGCAGTGAGCGGTGTAACCTTTAACTCAAATGGTCTTGGCATTTCATCATCTCAAAATACATTCCAAACAGATGGTGACATCAATGCAGCTATCTCTGACCTAAAAGGCGCCACCGACACACTTCGTGCTCAAGCGTCAAAGTTTGGTTCAAACCTCTCTGTTGTTGAAACACGTCAAGATTTCACAAAGAACTTGATCAACGTTCTAGAAACAGGTGCTGCGAACCTAACACTTGCTGACACAAACGAAGAAGGCGCGAACTTGCTAGCTCTTCAAACAAGACAGCAATTGTCATCAACAGCGCTATCACTAGCGTCTCAGGCAGACCAAAACGTTCTACGTCTCTTCTAATTCTAATTAGAAGAACCAAAGTAAAATCTCGTCAATTGTTTCAAAACGAGGTTGTCAAAAAACACCAAACGGGGCTCATATGGGCCCCGTTTTTGCATTTTAAAGCCTTTTTATCCGCATTCCCCATATAATGGCCTCATAGCTCACTCCAGCTGAAAAATTCTTTATTAACGCCGAGTTAACCAAATAAATTTATTTTTGATTCGTATCGATAAGTATGTGTGTGCGTCAATAATCAAAAACCTCAGAAAGGGTTCAGTGTAATGGCATCAGATATCACGCTATCAAGTGCGGTGCGCTCAAATCTATTGGCTTTGCAAGACACAGCCACTCTATTAAGCAAAACTCAGGAAAAACTAGCAACCGGACTTAAAGTCAACAGCGCGTTAGATGATCCAACAGCATTCTTTACAGCAAGTTCATTAAATGGCCGCGCCAATGACTTGTCACGCCTACAAGACTTTGTTGGCAACGCAATCCAAACAATTAAAGCTGCTGACGAAGGCATTTCAGCGATCACCAAATTGGTGGAAAGTGCTGAAGCGACAGCTCGTCAAGCGCTTCAATCAGCTGGCAACACAGCAACATCTACTGGTAATGTTGACACAACTGCTGGCACAATCGACGATTTCACAGATGCAACAATCACAGGTAACCTTGACCTTACAGGTGAAACAGACATCGGTGCAAACGTTGCAGGTATCGCAGATGGCGACAGCTTCACAGTTTCTGTGGGCGGTGCATCAGCAGTAACCATCACTATCGCAGATGGTGACGGCACAACTGAACTTCTAGCTGACCTAAACGCTGTAACAGGCCTAACAGCTAGCCTAGATAGCGATGGTTATCTCTCATTAACAGCTGGCGGTGAATCAATTCTGGTCACAGAAGGCACAAACACTCCAGCCGCTGCACTTGGTCTTTCTACAACACTTGCAGAAACAACCAACACAGCAGGCACAGCCTATGGTGATAGCTTTACTGTTCAAGTTGGAACAGCTGCAGCTACAACCGTAACTTTTGGTAACGGTACAGGTGAAGTTGACAGTGCAAGCGAAGTTTTAGCAGCTCTTAACGCAATCACTAATGTCACTGCAACCATCACAGATGAAGGTTACCTCAGCGTTGAAGCAACAAATGGTG
>CAXIBI010000097.1:0-10266 GCA_964022305.1 uncultured Hyphomicrobiales bacterium
CTTGATGTGGATATTCGTTCGTTAAATTTAAAGGGAACGATCTTAGCTTTAGCGATCTTCGAGGCGCCTGTCTAAAATGATTAGGGCACGATATGGCAGGCCTTCAGAATGGAGCATTTCATTGAATTGTTTGATGTTCAGCTCTTTTTGAGATTTTGGTTTTTCATTATGTCTATGACAGAGAACGGTGATGGGGCCGCCAGCAACTTGATATATCGCTTGAACGGCTGTGTTGAGATTGTTCATTCCCTCTTCGGTTAAAGGGACTTGTGCGGCTGATCCATCATAGTTGCCTTGGAACCAATTGGGTTCGATGATGTTGCACCAGGTCATGGGTGGTTTTTTCTTACCAAGTAAGGCTCCCATGAGCCCTTGGCCAGGGCCAAAGTCACCTAGAATATCCTGACGTTGCAGCTCACCTTTGATGGCATTGCCTTGTTCAGCGCTAATTTCTGGATAATCGATGGATAACATGATGCTCATTGGTTTTTCCTAATTCTTAAAATAGCTTTTCAGAGCTAGTACATTAGCTGCTTTTAGGTGACATGCTCTATGGGGCGATTTGTTTATAGAGTTTCTTTTTAAGCTGTGCAAATAGGTTCTGACAAATTTCTTATGATCAGGGTAGTAAAATTTATTATTCATGTCATATGCATCTATGATAGATCATGATCTTCACTCTTCATTTTAGGATATGATAATTCATGACAAATCTTTTAGACGTGATTGAAATTAAATCTGTTTTGGTTGGTGAGGTTAAACCCTTAGGAGAGCGCCAGGCACCGAGTGCGATTGATAAGAAACCGCTAGCAACCCGGAGTGACTATAATGAGTTTGGATTGTTGGCTGATAGCCAAGGTGATTTAGAGGCGCATGGTGGCTTGGAAAAAGCGTTGCATCATTATCCTTTTGATCATTATGGCTATTGGAGTTCTGTTTTGCCATCTGAGGGGGGAGAATATCAAGGCCCCTCTTTAAAGACGCCAGGTGCTTTTGGTGAGAATTTATCGACGATTGGTGTTGTTGAAAGGCAAGTTTGTCTTGGAGATATTTTTCAATTGGGCACTGGTGTTGTGCAGGTCAGCCAGGGACGGCAACCCTGTTGGAAATTGAATGAAAGATTTTGTGAAAAAATTATGGCTCGCAGTGTGCAAAAAACCGGGCGTACGGGATGGTATTATCGGGTTCTTGAAGCTGGATCTGTTGGGCTAGGTGACAAGCTTGTTTTAAAAGAGCGGTTGGCGCCAGAGTGGGATTTGGCGCGGGTGACGAATTTGCTTTATGTGGATACTAAGAATTTTGCAGCTTTAGAAGAGATGGTTCAATTACCTTTTTTAGCTGAGAGTTGGCGGAAGCTTGCTGAGAGGCGATTGGCCAAACGTGAGGTTGAAGATTGGAGTGGCCGGCTCGGCGGGTGAGCCAATGGAACTCTTATTTTGAATAAAACAATAAAAAGCCACCTAAAATCAATTAGGTGGCTTTTCAATTTGATATTGTTAGTTGCTATTAACGGCCGCCAACAAATTCTTGTTCTGGATTGGCGCTAATTTTGTGAATGGCTAAATCAGCACCTTTGATTTCTTCTTCTTTGCTCAAGCGAATGCCTAGAATTGCCTTGAGAATACCATAGACGATAAAGCCAGCAATTAAAGCGTAAGCACAACCGATGAGGCTGCCGACCAATTGGCTTGTGAAGGTCACGCCGCCAAGGCCGCCCAATGATTTCAGGCCGAAGATACCTGCTGCGACGCCACCCCACAGGCCGCAAAGACCATGCAATGGCCAAACACCTAGGACGTCATCAATTTTTAATCTGTTCTGGCAAATGTCAAACATGATTACAAATAAACCACCAGCAACGCCGCCTGTTATAAGGCTGCCAACTGGGTGCATAATGTCTGAGCCAGCACATACTGCAACTAGGCCAGCTAAGGCGCCATTGTGTACAAAGCCTGGGTCATTACGGCCAGCAATGAGTGCGACGATGATGCCGCCAACCATAGCCATAAGTGAGTTCATAGCGACAAGGCCAGAGGCTGCTTTTAATGAGCCTGCTGTCATCACGTTAAAGCCGAACCAGCCAATGCAAAGAAGCCAAGAGCCAAGAGCTAGCCATGGAATTGATGACGGTGGAAAGCCAATTGTTTGGCCTGTTTTAGAATAGCGACCTTCTCTTGAGCCAAGCAGAATAACAGCTGCAAGAGCAATCCAACCGCCAACACCGTGAACAACGATTGAGCCGGCGAAGTCATGAAACGGGGCGCCAAATGTTGCTTCCATCCAGTCATTAAGGCCGTAATTGCCGTTCCAGATCATGCCTTCAAAGAAGGGGTAGATTAGTGAAACAAGCGCTAGTGTTGCCAGGCATTGAGGTAAGAATTTAGCGCGCTCTGCGATACCGCCAGAGATAATGGCGGGTATGGCTGCTGCAAAGGTTGCCAGGAAGAAGAATTTTACAAGTGTTAGGCCTTGTGGCTCAAATGATGAACCTTCTGTTCCTGAAAGGACTGTTGCGTCCAGTAAGAAATGAGTGCCGTAGGCAATGAAGTAGCCAATGAAGAAATAGGCAACTGTTGATAGGGCAAAATCTACGAGAATTTTGACCAAAGCGTTGACCTGATTTTTATGGCGGACTGTGCCGACTTCTAGAAATGCAAAGCCGGCGTGCATTGCAAAAACCAGGATTGCTCCCATAAGAACGAAAAATAGATCGCCCCCTGTTGATAAATTGTTCATCTACCAGAATCCCCTCTGAAATATTTTTTTGTATGAATTCAATGAGATGTATAAGTTTCAAGCGGCGTGCCAGAATGATTGCATTAAAAATGAGCAGTAGAATCAACAAATTAGGCAACTGACTAAAAATGCATCATTAAAATTATGATTAAAATATAGGCATAAAATTTAGGCAGTGCCTTAATAGTGTGCATTTCTTGAGGGGCGTATGAGGGGCAATGGTGGGTGCGTTTTAAATAGATTTAGGAATTAAAACAAAAAAATATGGGGACCTTGCGGTCCCCATATAGTTATCGGGAGGGATATCTGAATTCAAATTTATTATTTGAATTCTGGGTAAGCTTCGAGGCCGATTTCTGTGATATCGAGACCTTTTTGCTCTTGCTCTGGTGTGCAACGGATACCAATTGTAAACTTCAAGATGATCCATAGAACCAAGCTTACTGTGAATACCATTGCGCCAATTGCACCAACGCCAATTGCTTGAGTTACAAAGTTAGCGTCTGAGTTTGTTAGCGGAACCGCCATTGTGCCCCAGATACCTGCAAAGAGGTGAACAGGGATCGCGCCAACTACGTCGTCAATTCTTAGTTTATCAAGAAGTGGGACAGTGAAGACTACGATTGCGCCACCAACAGCACCGATTGCGATTGCCCATGCAGGTGATGGTGTTAAAGGTTCAGCTGTAATAGCGACTAGACCAGCTAGTGCGCCGTTAAGTGCGAATGTTAGGTCCACTTTGCCGTAAAGCAGTTGTGATAACACGATGGCAACAACAACACCGGCAGCAGCTGCCAAGTTTGTGTTTACAAAGATGTTAGATACAGCTGATGCGTCAATATTTGTAGCAAGAGCCAATTGTGATGCACCGTTAAAGCCGAACCAACCGAGCCACAGGATGAATGTACCTAATGTTGCAAGTGGCATGTTTGAACCTGGAAGAGGTGTGATTACGCCATCGTGGAATTTAGCTCTACGTGCTCCAAGGATGAGTGCGCCAGCCAATGCAGCCCAACCACCTGTTGAGTGTACGATTGATGAACCAGCAAAATCTAGGAAGCCCATTTTGTTCAAGAAGCCTGCGCCCCATGTCCATGCGCCAACGATTGGGTAGATGATACCGCAAAGGATTGCAACGAAGATTAGGAAAGGCCAAAGCTTAATACGTTCAGCTAGTGTACCTGATACGATTGAAGCAGCTGTTGCGCAGAATGCCATTTGGAAGAACCAGTCTGACGCTGTTGCGTAATCACCTGAGTCTTTGTCTGGTACTGGGATGTCTTTTGGTAAGAAGCTGCCAATATAGCCGCCATCAACGCCTTCATACATTACGTTATAGCCAACAAGCCAGAAAACAAGGCCAGCAATAGAGTAAAGGGCGATGTTTTTTGTACATTGCATTGAAACGTTTTTGGTTTGAACCATACCGGCTTCAAGCATAGCAAAACCAGCTGCCATCCATACAACAAGGATGCCGCCGATTAGAAATAAAAGGGTGTTAAAAATAAAGGCTGCGTCTGCTTTTGGAGCAGCTTTTGCAGCTTCTTCTGCTAGAGCTGGTGTTGCGATCGCGACTGTGGCGATGGCAAGTCCCAGAGCTAGTAGTTTTTTCATCTGTGACATTGTTTACTATCCTGTGTTTTTATAACGCGTTTTCGTTGGTTTCGCCGGTGCGGATGCGAACTGCTTGTTCAAGTGAGGTAACGAAAATTTTTCCGTCCCCAATTTCACCAGATCCAGCAGCTGTTTTGATGGCTTCAATAATTGCTTCAACACGTGCAGCTGGAATTGCGATTTCAAGTTTTAGTTTTGGTACAAAGTTAATGCTGTATTCAGCACCACGGTAAATTTCACTTTGACCACGTTGACGGCCGTAGCCTTTAACTTCTGTTACTGTGAGACCTGTGACTTCGATGGCACTTAAGGCTTCACGAACAGCATCAAGTTTGTGAGGCTTGATAATTGCTGTGATGACTTTCATTTCATCCCCCTATCTATCTTCAGACTGAGATACAAGCTGCCATAATTGGGCAACCGTATATTACCTTTACAAGTGGCGTGCCAAAAATTAAGCCTTTGTTAAGTCATTGAAAAATAAGGATATTGTATTTTGTGCATAAATTAACAGCACACAAAAGCTAGTTTTTGTGCTCATAATTTAATCATGATTGGCGTGTTGCCTAAAAAGTAGGCATAAATGTGGTGGGCTGTTTATTTAATAGGAGGGGGTAAAATCTTATTTTATTGGCCTGGTTAAACCCTCTTGGGCGGTGGAGGCTATGAGGGTGCCGTTTTGATCAAAAAATTGACCTTGGCAGAGGGATCTAGCGCCATTAGCGTTACTTGAAGATTGTTTGTACAAAAGCCAGTTATTTATATTAAAGGGGCGATGGAACCAGATGGCATGATCGAGACTGGCGACCATGATTTTGGGGTCAAATAGAAGTTTGCCATGTGCTTTTAGGGCTGTGTCGAGCAGGGTAAAGTCGCTGGCATAGGCTAAAGCTGCTTGTTGAAGGGTTGGTCTTTCATTAAAGGGATAGAGTGCTCTGACCCAAAATGATTGTTCTGGGGTTTCAGGTTTTGGGTTTAAGTACCTCTCTACATTTGTTGGGCGGAGCTCAAAGGGGCGCTCTTTTTCAAAATAGGTGCGCACAGGTAAGGGTATTTTATCACCATATTGTTCTAATACGTCTTTAAATGGGGGAAGACTTTCTGGGTCTTCGATATTTCCCATTTTATCCGAATGGTCAAAGCCGGGCTCATCCTTATGATAGGAGGCGGACATGGTAAGAATAGCTTCTTCACCTTGAAAAGCATCGATGGTGCGAGTGGCAAAGCTGCGGCCATTTCTTATTGGGTTGACCTTATAGAGGACTGATTGTTCTGGATTGCCGGGGCGCATGAAATAAGCATGCACTGAATGGCATAATTTATCTTCCTCGACTGTTAATGAGCCCGCTAGCATCGCTTGTGATATGATTTGGCCGCCATATATCCTGTTCCACCCTGGATTATGTGAAGGCGCTTCGAACTCGTTAGGTGCGATTTCTTGTAGGTTTAGGGTGGTTTCTAATAGATTTTTTGGGTCTTTCATTTAGAGGCAATCTATGGGTTAGGGAAAGATAAGTCTTTCTTGTTTTGTCTTAGGCTCATGAAATTAATAGGTCTTGAGCCTAGTGATGCAGCTTGACGCTCGCACTTAACACTCTAGAGTGTTTTTATGAATTTATATAGCTTTGTGCTTGAATAGTTAAAAGAATTGAACGGAATATCGGATTTAAAAATGGATAAAGACAGCATAGAGACCTTTGATGTTGTCACTATAGGTGGTGGACTTGTTGGTGCTGTAGGTGCGCTCTGTTTTGAGCAGTTTGGTGGCGCTGGGTTTCGTCAGGCTTTGGTTGAGCGCTCTTTAATTGAAGATGGTGAAGCTTTTGAAAAAAGTCCTAACCTCAGACCAACAGGCAGGGCATATGCTCTATCTGAAAGCTCGCGGGCTTTGCTGGATGTTTTAGGGCTTTGGGAGGCCATGGTGCCTTTTGCTCAGCCTATTCAAGAGGTCGATATTTCTGACAGTGACCTTGATAGCCCGTTTCGCCCGATATTTCTCAATTTTAGTGGTGAGATTGAGATGGGCAAAGTAGGGGCTTATATTATTGAGCATGAGCCCTTAGCAGCACCGATCTATAAAGCTTTGAGCCAAGCCAAATCTCTCAAGCTTTATGAACAGGCTCATTTGGAAGGTCTGAAAAACATAAGCGATCATGTTGAGCTTAGTTTAGCTGATGGCAGACAGTTAAATGCAAGGCTTTGCATTGGGGCAGATGGGCGCGGTTCGCTTGTTCGCTCTTTATCTGAGATCAAGGCGATCACTTCTGATTATGAACAAGATGGTATTGTTGTTACTGTTGAGCTTAGTCGGCCGCATAACGGCAAAGCTGTACAGCATTTCCTTCCCTCTGGGCCTTTTGCGATTTTGCCCTTACCTGGAGATCGGGCTTCATTGGTTTGGACCGAGGTGCGCGGGCAAGCTGCTGAGATGTGTGGGCTTGATGATGAAGCGTTTGTAAGGGAAGTGAATAAAAGATTTTCACCAAAGCTTGGGACTGTGACGCTTGCTGGGCCACGTAAGCATTTTCCATTATCTTTGGTTTTAGCACGTTCATTTATTGCAGACCGTGTGGCTTTAATTGGTGATGCAGCTCATGGTGTGCACCCTCTTGCTGGGCAGGGGATGAATATAGGCCTTCGTGATGTTGCAGCACTTGCTGAGGTGATTGTTGAGACAAAGCGGTTAGGGCTTGATATTGGTGGTGATGTTGCCTTAGAGCGCTATCAGCAATGGCGGCGGTTTGATGCGGTAACATCTGCGCTTGCTATGGACGGGATGAAACGGTTGTTTTCTAATGACCAGACATTGCTGCGTGAGCTGCGAGGGTTTGGGCTTCGCTTGGTGGATCGTCTGCCGCCGCTTAAAGAGTTTTTCGTAAAAGAAGCAGCCGGTGTGACAGGGGATGTGCCGCTCCTCATGCAGGGAAAGCGGTTGTAAGTCTGTTGGTTTGTTTTCTCTCACGGCTATTCCAAACGCTGAACGCGTTTGGGCCTACGAGGTGCGGTGCTTTTTTTTGCGATCAGCTTGTCTGTACTTGCTACGCTCCGTTCAGGCTGATCTTGTGCACCGGACGACCCTGGCGTCATGTCCCTTAGACCGAAAAGGGCTGAGCTCCTTCTTCGTCTATCAAAATTTAGATGTTATTGATTAACAGATCAGTATGAGTTTTATGTTCTGTGTGAAAGGTCTTGATTTAAAAAATCAGATTAACCAGCAAGTAAGGCGTCTTGGGGGATGGGGTAGGTTTTGAAGCTGTCGACGATTTGTATGTGTAAGTCATCATATCCAAAAAGCGGTAAAAACTCATCGCCAAGGATGTTCTTTGCGCCAAGCATTCCGCCAAAGGCTGGCATGAGTAAGCGTTCACTGTTTGAGACAAAACAAGGTTTTGTGCCTTCGCCTAAAAGTTCTTCATTGGTTATCGGGTTGAACTTCATTGGTTCTGTGCGTGCCATGGGGTACATGCCAGCGGCGATTTCATTTGTAACGTTTTCTCGTTTTGGTTGAGCGCGAAAGTGAATGTCTGCATGGCTGAAATGAGCGGCTCTGATACCACCGACTAAATTTGGAAGTTGACGGGCCATTGCTCCTGCAACCCAGATCCAGTCTACCTTTTTTTGCATGTTATAGAGCAGGGTCAGATCTTCTGTGTCGAGGTGATAGGTGTCATCAAGGCGGCGAAACACTCTGCCTAAAGCGATGACTTGTTTTATCTTGTGGGTGTTGATTAAATCTTCGATTGAACTGATGATTTGGTTTGAGAAAGATTTGTTGGCGCCGTTCATGAGGGCATTTAGCACATAGCCGCTTCTTAAATAAGTATCTGCTACAATCAAGGTCTCTTCTCTCGGCCAGATGAGTGCGCCAGTAGGATGGGCGTAAAAATCTTGGCCGCAAAGGTGGATATGTTCATCTGTTTGAATGACTTGTTGGAGCAAGGGAGTTTCCATAAGAAAAGCCCATAAAAGTTAGTTTAAAAAGCTAATTTGTTTGCAGTTATTTGCAATTTACTATGATTGTATGATTCGGGGTGCAAAAAGGTTAACAAAAATTAAGAACTTGCTTTTTTTCTTGTCTTTGCACAGGTTTAGGTGGTCTGCTATTAAGATTAAGTGGTGTCTCTGGATGAGTTTGCGCTTAATGAGGCCGTTTTGAAGTTTTAAAGGTTGGGTTTTATGGAAAAATTTTTTGGTGGGCCGGTTCTTTACGTTATTTTACGTTTGGCGGTTATTTCACTGATATTAGGCGTGGTTCTGGCGGCATTTAATCTGGATGCACTTGCGCTGATTGTGAAGTTGCGTGAGATGATCCGTTATGTTTATGAACTTGGATTTGATGCCTTTGCCTGGATTGGGGAGTATTTCTTGCTAGGCGCTGTGATTGTATTTCCAATTTGGTTGGTCTTGCGGTTGTTTGCGGTGGCGAAACCAAAGAAGGATTAGCATTTAAAAAAAGCCCCGATTAATTTCGGGGCTTTTTTAGTTATTTTTTTGCGCTTTAGTTTGCCTACTAGCAACCGCGCTATAAAATTTCTTCAATGAGATCAGCTGGCCGCGCTAATTTGGCTTGGTCGCCATTGATGACGATGGGGCGTTCAATGAGGCTTGGGTGGGCGCACATGGCTGTAATGAGCGCTTCTTCCGATAAAGATGGATCGCCTAGTTCAAGCTCTTTATAAAGCTTTTCGTTTTTGCGCATGATGTCTCTGGGTGGTAGATCCAATTTCAGCAAGATCATTCTCATTTCATCAGCGGTTGGCGGTGTTTCCAAGTATAGGATGATTTCCGGGGTAATGCCTTTTTTTTCTAAGTAAGACAAGGCCTGTTTGGATTTTGAGCAGCGGGGATTATGATAGATTGTTATGGTCATTATTATCTCTTCTATTGGTTTAACTCTTTTGTTTTGGCTAGAGCATTTCTTTTTTGATGAAGTCAAGGAAAGGCTCTAGTTTTTTGTTTTAGCGTTCCTTTTTTCCTAAAACCGGTACCCACTTTTAGGTGGAACGCTGTAAGTAGAGTTTTTAGTTCGATAAGTTTGGGGTTTGATCGCATGGTTTTCAGATATATGCAATGGGGCAATTATCCCTTGGCTCTGAAGGGTGGGGGTAGATTTTATTGAAAACACAAAAAAGCCCTCACAAATTTTGTGAGGGCTTGAATTGTTTTTGAGTTTACAGCCTAAAGTTCGCCAGCAGCTTTGCGAACAGCTTTGACGGTAGCTGGGCCATAAGTTCCGTCTGCAGCGCCTTTATAGTAGCCGTATTTTTTCAAGATTTTTTGTAGTTCTTTTCTGAACCCAATTGGCCAAACAGAGTGGTTGCCCGTCATTTGGTCTTTTGAAAATTTATTGCCGCTTCGAATGGCTTTAAATACAGCTTCTGCACCTTTTTTAAAGTTTTGCTTGGTGCCTCGGCCGGCGGCGTACATCCAGCCTGTGTTATGTAAGCCTTGTAAGTCGCCAGCATCTGCGGCCTGTTTGTAGTATTTAAAGGCTTCGTGATAATTGGTGGTTACACCTTTGCCAGTTTCATACATCCAGCCAAGGTTGGTCATGGATAGTGGTTCGCCTAAGGCAATTGCTTTTTTGTAAAAATGGATGGCTTTTGAATAGTTTTTCTCAACTGCGTTGCCATTGGTGTACATCCAGCCAAGATTGTTCATAGCCATACGCTCGCCTTTGTCAGCGGCTTTTTGATACCATTCAAATGCAATATTCATATTGCGTGGTGTGCCAAAGCCATTTTCATTCATCCAACCAACGTCGGTCATTGATTTTGCATGGCCTTTGGCGGCAGCTTGCATGTAAAGAGAGAGAGCTTTTTTGTTGTCTTTCGTGTAGCCGTTGGTACCGTTTTGATAATCTTTTGCACGTAGATATAAGTCTTCGGCTGGTTCGTTTGATTTTGGAACCGTTAG